>CAVCRL010000166.1:0-5896 GCA_963604455.1 Lachnospiraceae bacterium
ACAAGCCTTGCGCCAAGGATCTGTCTAAACTTGACTCATTCGTGGTCGTGATGTGTGTCGCTGGAAGCGGCAGTCTCGTTGACCGTGAGAATGACGGTCAGGAGCACGTCGTGGACCTCCGCCAGGGCGAGACCGTCCTCATTCCCGCCACCTCGACTGGAATCGAGTTCCGTCCGGATGGCGCGATGACTTGCCTGACCAGCTGCATCGAGTAAAGTATCGCTCGTCTCTTGTTCGGCTCGGATCAGAAGTTGGAAAGGCTTGAATGCCTCACAACTTGACGATAGCATTATTATAACGGTCCGGACAGAAAGAAGGACTTGGAAGCCATTCACCCGGATAGGGCGCGCGCAGCGCGTAGGCATCCAAGTCCTTCTTCCTGTCTGGCCGGGCTGGCGATCGGACTGGTTGTCACTTTAGCGCATTACTGCTCCCGTCGTGGTTAATTTGACCTCCGACAAGAGCATTCTTATGCGAAAATGCTCTTGTTGAATTACACGGCATCGCCACGATTACGTATTCCGGCTTAAAAATAGCTGCTTTTATGGCATTTTTTTCTTCGGGAAGGTTTCGGACAAGGAAATATTCGACAACTTTATTCGTTCAAGGGGCTTGATGGGAGCGGCACTCCTATTGCTTGCGGTGAAAAATACACGGGTCTTGCCCATTTGCGCAAATTGAGAACCGTCCGGCTTCATTGTCATTTGTTATACTTTACTATTGACACAAATTTATTACATTTGCACTGCAAACCTTAATGCTGCGAACTACTCTGCAAATCTAAGGTTAGTGGAAAGTGCTGAAGAACGTGGAATAGTATAATGATAACCTATATGAAATTTACAAAGAATCCTATCTTGACGGTGGCCATATCTGCTGCATTGATGTTGGTTTCCTGCGAAAAAAACATTGATTCCATCAGTGGAAATTTTCCGGAAGACGGAATCGTAAGAATAGACGCTTCGGTGGAAGAGGCTGTGACCAAAGCTGATTTGCCTTATAGCGGATATGCTGGTAGCGATCTCGGACTGTTTATTGATTACGGTGACGGTGATCACTATAGCAAGGACAATGTCCGCTGGGTTAATAATAGCGGCACGTGGACTCCGGAGAGTCAAGTCCTCTGGAAGAATGCGCATAGTCCGGTCGGCATATTCGCCTATGCTCCGCATATCAGCGGGGCGGATGACCACACAGGCGTCGAGTTCTCAATTCCTTCGAACCAGACCGATGGCACTTCCTCTGCGGATTTCCTTTGGTACAGCAAGCCTGGTTTTGTTCCTGCCAATGATTTGAACAACCAAAAACTGAACATAACATTCAGTCACGTGCTGGTGAAGCTGAAAGTCAATCTTACTTTTGGAAATGAGTTTGGTGATTCGCATTCGGTCAAGGATGTGATATTGAACGGGACTTCGAGCAAGATCAGATGTGACCTTGCCAACAGGACGGTCACTGATCTGGATCAGTCGTCCTCCAATGACATATCAATGTGCAATACGGCAGACTATGTTTACGAGGCCATATTCTTTCCTGGTAAAGGTCAGAAAAGCGGAGCCCGGATGCTTACTGTCGTGATGTCCGACAACAAGGCGTACAATGTCACTCTTGACAGTAATCTGGAACTGTACGGCGGCTGTGCTTACACTATGAATGTCAAGGTGGGGAAAGATCGTGTGGATGCCGGTAATGTCAATGTCATTGAATGGGTGACGGAGAAAGAGTTGGGTGATAAGGATAGTTATATTGAAGATTATTCTGTCTGGGACGGAACCTCCGCGGAACCTATCACAAAAGGATCCGGCTCGGAGTCTGATCCGTACCTCATTGAGTCCGCCGCGCAATTGGCTGGTCTTGCATATAATATCAACAATGCTAATAAGGTCCCTTATGATTATAAAGGCAAGTACTTTAAGTTAATGAAAGACATAGACCTTGCAAGTAAGCCGTGGACACCTATTGGTAATGAAGTTAATTTCCCTCATCTGCGTCTGGACGGAAACGGAAAGAGTATCATCAATCTGAAGGTGGATGTGAGCGGTAAATATGGAGGTCTGTTCTATTGGCTTAGCGGTACAAGCTCCACGGAAAAATCGGTTGTAAGGAATCTTACGATAAGGAACGCCGATGTTAAAACCGGAGATCGTGATACTGGGGTCATTGTCGGCTTCACCTCCTTCACAGACATTATTGATTGCAGGATTGATGGAGCAGTGACAAGTGCATATTGTGCCGGAGGAATCGTAGGATCCGGAGACCCAAGCATTATCAACTGTCGCGCGGATGTCAATGTGACAGTCAATGCCCCTGCATCAACTTCAAGGACTATCTCGGTGACAGCTGGGGGGCTGATAGGGGACATCTCTTTCAACAATGATCACAATAATACTATTACCAATTGTACTGTTAGAGGATCTGTTACGGTGAGCAGCCAGGATCTGGCAGAGAGCGTGAACGATTTCCATATCGGCGGCGTGGCAGGATTTGCGTTTGCAAATGTCATAGACTGTACGTCCTATGCCGACATTAATTCCACGTCTGAAAATGAGGTACGTGTCGGTGGCCTTATCGGCACTGTCGGATCCGGCAGCGAGATCAAGAACTGCTCTGCCTATGGTACCGTCTACGGAAAGAAAAACAATATTGTAGGTGGCGCATACGGCTATGCCGTAGGTAATCACGAGAGAGTCCATTTCGGTGGCAAGTTAGGGGAGAACATCCCGGATGTCGGGACAGGAGCTGTGGGCATCTTCATCGGCCACGCCTACGGTGTCTTCCAGACAAAGAATTGCTCATACGGCAAGGTCGAAGGCTCATTCCCTGTCATCGGCAAAAACGAAAGCACAAACCCTCAGGATATCAAGATGAAATAGGAGAAGCGTTTCTTCACTTTCTGCGCGACCGCCCTTGCCGGCGGCCGTGCTTGTTTGCCACTGCTATGTCCATTCAGTGTGCCTTCGCTGGCCGGAATATTGTTGTCGTGATCCGGCGGTTTACCAGCACCGTGAGTCGTCAATCGGGGTGTTGAGGTTTTCCGACATATTCCCGAGCCTTAGGGCATATTCATCAAGTTTGCTTCCTTTGTCGTCGAAGGTTGTCATTCGGAATATTCCTGAGTAGGTGCTTCCTCCGATCAGGTGGATGTCGCCGTCAGAGTTGAATTCGGCTTTGTAACCCTCGGTGTCACTACTTTCGCTGATCAATGTTCCGTTGATGGTTATGTCTGCTATGCGTCCGCTGTCTTCGGATTTCTTATAGGTGGCCGTGTAATTAATCTTGTCGCACCAGTTGTACTGTCCGTCAGACGCTTTGATTTCCCATTCTCCGTCATTGACGCAATTGACGGTCAATCCGATATTATCGAAGACTATGGTTCCTCCCTTGACATTGACGGCGATGTCGCTTGTGGTGAATTTACCGCTAAGGGAACCATAGTACGAAATGTTGTACGTGTTGTTACCTTCTTTCGTGACATTCTTTCTTATCTCTTTGTATTTCTCAAGGATCTTTTCGTCTCCGGAAGCGTCGAGATATTCCTGGAACAGTTCGCAGAAATGCACGGCCTCGACGGCTTTCATCACGGTGCATCTGAATGTTCTCCTGGCTCCGTATTCGAGCCTTTCCTGTGCTGTCGGCCAATAATCATCTTTCCTGCACCCGTTGAAAATCAGCGATATAAGTAGAATCGCAAGAGCGTATTTTTTCATAATCATCGTTTTGTTTAAAATCTGTAACCTATGCCTCCGTGAGCCAGCAAGTACTCGGTTCCGTTTCCAAGCTCGACAAAGCCGAAGACCTTTTTCCCGAAGGATATCCCGAAGAAAGTGAACTGAGCCGCCGGGATTATCGTGCCGTCGAACAGAGTCAGACCGAGACCTGCCGACGCATAGAGCCGTACATATTCCTTGTTAAGAAACGTGAACCGCGCCATTTCCATAATATTCACGCCCGGGTACACTTCAAGATGGTCAACGTGCGAGTCGGCTCCTGAATACACATAGTTGTACTGGTTCATCAATGAGACTCTTGTGTTGAGGGAAAACCATTTTTTGTAATAGCGGTTGTAGGCTGCGGAAAAGAGCGGGATGAAGCGTGTCTCACCATTTCTCTTTCCGTAGATTCCTTCGATGATGCCATCTGGTTCACTGTGGTCGTTGCCTGTGAAAGCGCCCCAGAATGGAATAGGAGCGACTCCAATGCTGATTTCGTGTTTCTTGAATTGTTGGATTTCCTGTGCGGATCCCACCGACCAAAATCCCAGCAGCCCAACCAGTACCAGCAAAGTTTTGTGAATTGTTCTCATAAAATTGGTTCATTTGTCTCCCGTGAACCTCTGTTCCGCGTTCCCGGGAATATTCATTATCCCTAAATCGCAATACGTTAAAACCTTGCATCGGGTGATCGGATTTTTTTATCCGGCCAAACACCGTTCCCGCCGGCCTTGGAAGTCCCTGATTTCGGTTGACTCAGTTTTGTAGTGGATAAGCCATAACCCCACCTGGTAATACTGCCGAAATTTTGCAGTCAGGCTCTTTACCTTTGCCAATGATAAAAAACGAGATGCTATGACGTTGTTCGAACTGATTCATAAGGTGTCATTTGATGACCTGATACCGACACTCAAGGAAGTGTACGAAGTTGACACCGACATTTATGCCTACAGGGAGGCTTTCGATGAGATTAGTCTTCTCCGGCCGACCGGGCAGGGTGACGGGAATATTCAAGTTTATCGGGACGAGGAGGAACATTATATTGGGGTGAGCGGATGCAACGACCTCTGGGAGAATCTGCTCGGTTCGAATATTCGTGTCGAAGATTGTATCCTGTTGGATGACAACGCCTTGGCCGCATATATTCTTTGGGAGTTGACCTTCTACGGCTTTTCTCAGGAGGAACAATCGTCTTTTATTGTGAATCTCGGGAGGCCGGACAACCAATATTCGAGAAAAGCCTCGAAACTATATTCAAGGAAAATCAGTATGTACGCCCGGGGCAGAGCCGAGAAGCGGGAATGCTTCAAAAGCGCGATTTCTATGAATATTATCGATAGGATAGATGAGCGCGAGCGGAGGCGGAACCGGGCCAAGCGGATGCGGGACGCCCGTATGGAACGGTCGATCAAGCGCCTTCGCAGAATGGCGAAAGTCGAAGACTGCATCCGCCGGCTGATGAATATATGCCCGGACCTTGAACGACATAATCTTGAATATCTTTTTGACACATATTCAATCACAGAGTCTAACTTCCGCCAGCAGGCCGCCAGTGAGGACTATAAGCCCGCGACCCTGTATGAGTCAATCTTCAAGTACAGCATCCTTCCGCAATCTGAATATGACAGTGTGGTGATCGTGCTCTATTCTTCGGACGCTGACAGGGTGAGCTCTGAGCTGCGTTCCGCCGTTGAGGAGGTGTTGATTGCAGGAAGGTCTCTGAAGAGAGCGGTAGTCAAGGTGTGCTCCGACAGCAGGATAACGGACGGCAGCATCCGGGCGTTTGTCGTCACGAGCAAGGACGAGCATAGAAATGCAAGGTAACTGCGGCGATGCTAAGATATGGCGTGGCGGGTAACGCATTGATAGCCAATTAAAAGAATACTCTCGTGGTCTTGATGTCAATACCAGGATATCGCTCATAGGGCTGAAAAACAGATACTTAAATGCCACGGGAAAATATTGCAATGTCGTCTTTTGTGTCACCGCAGATTGCACTGGTAATGAAATCTCCGCTATTCCTATCCCGAGAGCCGTAACCGATCACGTCGGCAGCATATTTCCTATATAGTGCTGCCGTCGTATGCGTTTTTGTCTTCGACAGGAGCAAGATTGCCTGTTTATGCTTCAATCGTGGGACTCATAGACGGTTGCCCTCATATATGATGCTATGCGTATTTGTAAAC
>CAVCRL010000167.1:0-5890 GCA_963604455.1 Lachnospiraceae bacterium
TGAATATGTCAGCATAGGCGGCTATGTGTTCTCTTTGGAGGACAGCGCCAGTCGCGCCGCCAAGGAATATCTTGACCAGCTCGAAGCGTTCTATTCCAGGAAAGAGAGCGGAGCGGAGGTTATGGAAGGGATCGAGGAACGTATGGCTGAGCTGCTTTTGGAGAAAAGCGGCAAGGGAGGGGTCGTCACTCTCGCTATGGTAAATGACGTTATCTCTGTCCTTGGCCGTCCGGAGACCATCGAGGAGGAGACTTCGGACGCTTCTGGCGCTTCGACGGTTGGTGAGCAAGGTCGAACCACGGACTCGGCGACCGCCGGCCCGGACGCTGAGCCTGCCGAAGCGTCCGACCGTACATCAAAGAACACGAACAAGACCTCTGCAAAGCCTCGCCGCAGACTCTACCGCGACCCTGTCAACGGAAAACTGGCCGGAGTATGCAGCGGCCTCGCCACCTACTTCAATGTGGATCCGGCCATATTCAGAATATTATTTGTCGTCCTGACTCTGCTGGGAGGTCTGAACTTCCATTTCTGGCCGCTTGAGCCTTGGATCCATATCTCCATTCCGTTGGTGTACATCGTCCTCTGGATCTGTATGCCGGCCGTGAAGACCGTGCGCCAGCGCGATGAGCTAAGGGGCGAGGGCGGCACAGTCGATGACATCAGCGCAAGGGTCCGCAACACTCCCCGAGAGGAGCCAAGGACCACTGATTCGCAGACCTGGAAAAACATCGGCAGGATATTCTCCGTCATATCCGGAGTGTTCCTCCTCCTTGCCGGAGTCGCCGGCATAGCGTTCCTGTGCTCATTCTGGTGGGGTGGAGAGGTGCTCGGCAACAACTTCTTCTACAATAAGTTCATTGAACATATCGCCCTGGAGATGCCTGAGCTTCTGTCATTCATCTCCGTTCCTCTGGTGATGATCGCCGCAATCCTCGTGGTCGCCATCCCTTTGTTCATTATGCTCTACGGCGGCGTGATGCTGATCTTCGGCCTCAAGTCTCCGAAATGGCACCCCGGACTCATCCTGTTCGTCATCTGGCTCATCATCCTGGTCGCCTTGGCCGTCTCGTCCCTGATGACATTCGCGGTGATAGTCTGACCACTTTTGTGAAATGAACCTTAAATGGACTTGATTGGTACCGCTGAAGTGTTTACTTTTGCAGAACATCAACAGCAGTTCTAACTATTACAAGCGCCAGGATGTCATCTGAAACATCCCGGCGCTTTTTTATGCCTACTACACAGCCACTTTCCTCCTATATTCATAAATAATCCGACTTATTTTGTTACTTTTGCAATCCTCGCCTGATGGCGACTATTGACAGCAATGGTTTGAAATGAGTTTGAGAAAATGAATATCCTGAAGACATCGCTCGCTTACATAATGCTTGTGCTCCTGCTTTCCGGCTGTGGTGGAGACGTCGTGCCCGAAAAGCTGCTGCCACCGGCCCTTCCGTCCGTTGAGGCGACGGTTGACGGCCGCACGATAGTGCTGACCGCCGAGTTCAAGAGCGACGACAACCTCGACGGCATTACCGAATATGGCTTCTATTTCGGTTCGGACGAAGAGAATCTGGACTGCCTGAGATTCCGCAAGTCGAACGAGCGGTCATATTCATTGACAAGAGGAAACCTTGAATATTCAAGACCCTATTTCTATAAGGCTTGGGTCAGCAACGGCCGCGAGGAGATTTCCTCTGACCTTCAGGCTGTCAAGACTGGCGAGGCACCTGTTGATCCCGACCCGCCTGCCGACGATATAATCCAGTTCAAGGATCCGCTTGTGAAAGACATCTGTGTCGCCAACTGGGATTTGAACGGCGATGGTGAACTGTCCTATGCGGAGGCAGCGAAGGTGGTTGATCTCGGGCACGCTTTTGAGAGTTCTGATATAGTCTCATTCAATGAGTTGGAATATTTCACCAACCTGCGTGTCTGCTTTTTGGCGTTGTGCCATAAATTATCTGAAATCAAATTGCCGGACAGCATCCTTCAGATTCCAGCCAGCGGTTTCAGTGAATGTTGGGAGTTGAAACTGACCAAGCTTCCTAATAATCTAACCCAGATGGGAGAGTGGGCCTTCCATCAGTGTAAAAACGTGAGATTCACATCTTTGCCTGATTGTCTTGAGACTATTGGGTGGTATGCTTTTGCCGGGGCGGACAACATAGAATTGACTGAGTTGCCTTCCAACATTGTTTCAATAGGCTCGGCTGTCTTTGAGGGTAAGCAAGGTGTTCTTCCCGAGGATCTTCCCGCTTCGTTAAAGATGATAGGTGCAAGTGCGTTTGGTGGGATAAAGAATTTTAATCCAAAGAGCATTCCGTCAGGGGTATCAGAGATTGGAGAAGGTGCTTTCGATGGCTGCGAGGCTTTGTCTTGGACAAAACTGCCTGATTATCTGGTTAAGATCGGTGAGAACACATTCCGGAATTGCTGGCGTTTGGCTGTGACTGAATTACCTTCCGGGCTTAGGGAAATAGGTGAAAGCGCATTCGAGAATTGTTATTTTTTGAATATAACAGAGTTGCCGGATGGGCTTTTTACAATTGGTGACCGTGCGTTTAAAAATTGCGGGATAAAGAGCCTTTCTATTCCGGCAAGTGTCGATCATATTGGTACAGAAGCTTTTTATGGCTGCTATCCTTCCATCGTCAAGATTTACGCTTCGGAGCCGCCGAAAATGTTGGACACGTACCTTGGTAATAGGGCGGAGGCTATTTATGTGCCGGAACAATCTATCCCGAAATATGAATCTGCCGCAAACTGGAGTAAATGGAAAGGTAAATACAAGGTCTTGTCTGATGGCGACACGCCAGAACCTCCGACTCCGGACGGGAAGAATATTCAGTTTAAGGATTCCGCTGTCAAGGCGATCTGCATTTCTAATTGGGACAAGGATGGTGATGGCGAGTTGTCTTATGAGGAGGCGGCTGATGTGAGGACAATCGGAAGTGTGTTTTCTCGCAGTACCGACATCCGCTCCTTCAAAGAGTTTGAATATTTCACAGGACTCACATCCCTCCCGGATAATGTTTTTTGCGATTGCCGGTATTTGATTGATATTAAATTACCACCGAATGTTTTAAGGATAGGGGATATGGCGTTCTCAGGCTGTTCAAACCTATGTTTGACTGAACTTCCTGAAGGACTCGAAGACATAGGGTATGGAGCGTTTGCCGGTTGTGGTAACATAAGATTGACTTCCCTCCCTGAGACATTGAGGTCAATTGGCTCTGATGCTTTTTCAGGTTGTAATAACATAACGTTGACCAAGCTTCCTCCTCTTCTGACTTCTATCGCGCCAGGAATCTTTCAGGGGAGCAATGGGGTGCTTCCTGAAGAATTGCCGTCCGGCGTGGTCTCTATAGGCGGAAGCGCATTCAGGGGTATATCAAAATTGAATCTCAAAAAGCTTCCGGACGGTTTGACGTTTATTGGTGGCCAGGCCTTTGACTTGTGCGAGACTCTTGCCTTGACAGAACTTCCGTCAGGCTTGACCACAATTGAGTCCAGTGCCTTCAAGCACTGCAAGAATCTGAAGTTAAAGAGCCTTCCGTCGGGGCTTACAAAGATTGACAATGAGACCTTTGCGGATTGTGTCTCTTTGGAGTTAACATCGCTTCCTGAAACTTTGACGGAGATTGGCAAAATGTCCTTTATGAATTGTGCATTCAAACAAATGACTATCCCTTCTGGAGTAGTCCGGATCGGAGAGGATGCTTTCAAAGGTTGCGAGGCGTTGAAAACGGTCTATGTTCTCGCGATGGACCCTCCAGTTATGGATGACATTTATATAGGTGAATATGCCGATGTGATCTATGTCCCGGCAGCATCACTCGAAGCCTATCGCACCGCTCCCGGCTGGAGTCGCTGGAAAGACCGATTCCAACCGATTGTCTCAAAGTAGTTCGATAATAGCCCGATAACTTTTTAGCAGATTCCTATGATGGATTACCATCGTTCTTATTATCCAGCAATCTCTTGCTGGATTTAATCTAGTATAGTCCTCGCTTTTGAATCGTTACTCGCTATTAGTGAAAATGACAGGAGCGATAATGCCTTAAAGTGCTCCAGTCACAGTCAAAAAACATCGTGACAGGAGCGTAAGCGGCGTGGAATGCTCTTGTCGTAGTTATGATTCAGGGGTGATCTTCCAGGACTCGATCGTCCGTGTCTGGGTGGAGATGTTGACCCCGACCTTGACGAGTACCCTGCCGGTCGCTGAGCCTGTCGAAGCGCCCTCTTCGCTCTCCGCCCCGTCAAACCTGTACGGAATCAAATACCCTTTCTCGTCAATCTGCCTGAGAGCCTCCTCGGCCGATCCATCCACCTTGAACTCAAATACATAGATCCTATCCTTCGTCCGGCACACGGCATCCGCCCGGCCGATGGCCGACTTGACCTCTGCCTGTGTGTAGTACCCGAGCAGCGAGAAGATCAGATAGATTATCGTCTGAAAATGCTTCTCGGACTTGTTCTCCAGATCGTAAGGAATTCCGGCCAGGTAAGACTGCATAAGCGTCAGCGCCTTGTCAATGTCGTGCCTGAACATCGAGGCATAGAACTGCGCCACAAAACCGCTGCCCGTCATCTGACGGTTCTTGTACTGTGCCAGCAATCCCTGTGTGAATCCGATCTTGACCTCTTTGTTCGGGTAACCCAAAGTGTAGAGTTGCAGCTCTTTGTCATAATCCTTGATGGTCAGATATCCCGTCTGATAGAGCATCGGAAGCGAGTTGTCGTTGATTTCCGGCGACACATCAAAGTCTGATTCAGGAATCAGCGGCATACTGTCAAGGGTTGTCTCGTCAATCGGATTCTGCCTCAGCCGTTCAAATAGAAAAGTAGGCGTCCCACTCTCAAACCAGTAACTGCCAATTCTTTGAGCCGCGAGCGCCTTCATCAGACTGAACGGATTATAAATATCCTCTGACCCTTCGCAGAAATGGTATCCGTCATAATTCTCCTTCAGCAATTGCCTCGCTTCCTCAAACCGAATATTCAACCTCTCCGCCAGTGCCTGGATCGGCTCACGCATCTTGTCGTCAATCTCAGTCCCGGAGATTCCGCAGATCGCCGAATATTCAGGCAGCATCGAAATATTCATCAAGTTATTCAATTCACTGAATATACTCAATTGGGCGAACTTGGTTATCCCCGTGATGAACACGAACCGAAGGTACGGGTCAAGGCTCTTGATCGGGCTGTAGAAGTTCCTCATAATCTGCCTCATAGGATCAAGTCTATCCTGATCGTTCATCACATCCAGCAACGGCGCGTCATATTCATCGATGATTATGACCGCCTTTTCGCCTGTCTGCTCGACCGCCCTGTGGACCACGCCGAGAAAACGTTGGTTGACTTCTGTCTCCTCAACCACCTTGCCGTAAAGACGCTCATATTCCAAAAGCTTGAGATTCAGCTCGCTGAGAAGTTTTTCCTCATTCAGATGCTTTGCCGTAGACATATCAAAGTGGAACACCGGATGCTTGTTCCACTCTTTCTTCAATTCCCCGGCCTTCAGCCCTTTGAACAGTTCCGCCTCCCCCGCGAAGTAGCTATGGATCGTAGAGGACAACAGCGACTTCCCGAACCTTCGCGGCCTGCTCAGGAACACATATGAATAGTTTGTCGCCAAGTCGTGCACAAACCCCGTCTTGTCGATGTAGAGATACCCTCCCTCGACGATATTCCTAAATGTCTGAATCCCGATCGGGTACCTTATCCTTTTCGCCTCCATAGCTCCTTATCAATTAATATTCAATCCCAAAGATAATAATTATTTCGCAAATAATCAGAGCCTTTGCCGAACCTTGATACCTGTCGCGCACGGCTCTTTCATTTAAGATTTCGTTGCTCACTTAAAAATGTTGTTATTTTATAG
>CAVCRL010000168.1:0-5875 GCA_963604455.1 Lachnospiraceae bacterium
AATATTCAATAAATTTTATGCTTAAAGTAGCGATTATTATGGGCTCCACGAGTGATTATGACACGATGTCAGGGGCCGAGCAGATTCTTTCAGATTTCGGGATCGAGTTCGAGAAAAGGGTTATCAGCGCCCACAGGACCCCGGAACTGATGTTTGAGTACACAAAGGGTCTCAAAGGACGTGGATTCGGTGTCATCATCGCCGGAGCCGGCGGAGCCGCCCATCTGGCCGGCGTGGCCGCAGGACTTACGACATTGCCGGTTATCGCCGTGCCAATGCCGACCAAGAACCTTGGCGGGCTTGATTCACTTCTGTCTATGGTACAGATGCCGACCGGAATTCCGGTGGCAACCGTAGCGATCGGAGGAGCCAAGAACGCAGCGATCCTTGCGGCAGAGATCCTCGCCCTCCAAGACGCAGCGGTCTCGGAAAAGCTGGATGCCTACCGCAAGGCTCAGGCTGAAAAAATCTACAATACGACTATCTAGAACGACGCCTTGGTCGATTCTCCACCGAAACGTCCTCCCAGCACAAGATTGACATTGAGCAGGGAGGTCTTTTCTTCTTCCGTGGCCTTCCCGTCAATCATCTTCTGAAGAAGATCGAAGGACTTGGTGGCGATCTCGGCGAGCGGCTGGATAATGTGAGGAACGACCGGCTTGTTCAGCTCATAGACGTCACTCTCATCGAAGCAGACAAAAGAGAAGTCCTTTGGCATATTGAGTCCCAGCACATTAAGGGCATTGAAACCGTACATCGCAATCCTTTTCGTCGGAAGGATGAACGCCTCGGTGCCACGCTTCACGGCGTCACGGAACACTTCGATCACATCCTTCTTGGCAGCCTCTGTCTCATATTCAATCTTATGGATCCTGACATCGTCCTTCAGGCCAGCCTCCTCCATAGCCATAGTATAACCGGACTCCCTGTCGGTAAGGCTGGTCACACCGGACTTGTAGGTAAACATCTCGATCTTGCCGAATCCCTGATGGATCAAGTACTTTGTGGCCATCTTTCCGGCATCCACATTATCGACAAGGACACGCCCGAATTCCTCACCCGGCATATTCCTGTCAATGAGCACGGTAGGAATTCCGATGCTCAGGGCTCTGGCGAGCGCGGGTTCTCCGCCAAGGCAAGGAGCCACGATAAGTCCCTCTACATTGTAGCCCACCATCGTCTCCACAAGATGAGCCAATTTCTGAGGATTCTCCTCGGAACTTGCGAATATCACCGTGTAGCCGGCCTTGTAGGCTATGTTCTCTATGTTTCTGCAAATCTCCGCGAAGAAAGGGTTGGCGATGTCCGAGACAATCACCGCGATTGAGTGGGAACGGCCGCTTCGCAGCGACGCCGCCGCATTGTTACGCCTGTAGCCGAGCCTCTTGGCCACCTGCAGGACTCTTTCCGCCGTGTCCGGGTTGACAGGACAATCCAAACGGCCGTCCTTTCCCATCTTGGCATTCATCACGAAAGAAACCAGGGTGACTGACACCCCGGCCTCTCTCGCCACATCTCTAATGGTAACTTTTTTCATTCGTATTATATAACTGTAAGTTCTTCACTTCATTAGCCGTGAATCATCACGATCAGTCCGGCCATCACAATCGAGACCATACTCATAAGCTTGATGAGGATGTTCAGCGATGGTCCTGACGTGTCCTTGAAAGGATCACCGACTGTGTCTCCAACAACGGTGGCGTGATGGTTGACAGAGTTCTTGCCACCGAAGTGACCGTCCTCGACATATTTCTTGGCATTGTCCCAGGCACCGCCCGAGTTGGCAAGGAATATGGCAAGAATGAATCCCGCGCCAAGACCACCTATGAGAAGTCCCATAACACCTGCCTCTCCAAGAATGATACCAACAACGACAGGAACGATGATAGCCGTGAGCGCAGGTGCGACCATCTCGTGCTGCGCAGCCTTCGTGGAAATCTCCACACAGCGTTTGTAGTCAGGGCGTTGCTTACCTTCAAGTATGCCTTTTATCTCCTTGAACTGGCGGCGTACCTCAACCACCATTTTTTGTGCGGCGCGCCCGACAGCGTTCATTGTCATTCCACAGAACAGGAATGCCATCATCGCTCCGATGAAGACACCGGCAAGTACACGTGGGTTCATCAGGTTGACCTGATAGTAGCTTACAATCTCAGGGATCGTGGCCTCTGCCACATTGACAACCTTGTCACCGATCTGGAGCACTGCCGTACCGACGTGCTGAAGGCCGATCTTGATTTCCTCAATGTATGATGCGAGGAGGGCGAGGGCGGTAAGAGCCGCGGAACCGATCGCGAATCCCTTTCCGGTGGCGGCGGTTGTGTTGCCAAGCGCGTCAAGGGTGTCTGTGCGGTGACGCACCTCAGGATCCAGTTCGCTCATCTGCGCGTTACCGCCGGCATTGTCGGCGATAGGGCCGTAAGCGTCGGTCGCGAGGGTGATTCCAAGGGTTGAGAGCATACCGACCGCGGCGATGCTGATTCCATAAAGTCCGTTGCTGATGTAAGCCGGATCAAAAGAGAATCCCGTGGCGCAAAGATAAGATATCAGGATCGCGACAACAATGGTCACGACAGGAATGCAAGTAGAGATCATACCAAGGCCGATACCATTGATGATCACTGTAGCCGGTCCGGTCTGTGAGCTTTCAGCAAGGTCCTGGGTAGGCTTGTAGGAGTGTGAGGTGTAATATTCAGTGGCCTTTCCGATGATGACTCCGGAAAGCAGGCCGGCGATCACAGAGAGGCTGAGCTGCCACCAGTTGTCAAAACCGAGCACGCGGAACACGATGAATGTCAGCACAGCGATAAGGCAGGCACTGAGGTTTGTTCCGACGCTGAGTGACTTCAAAAGCTGCTGAAGTCCCGCTCCTTCCTTTGTCCGGACCGCATATATTCCTATAATGGAAAGAACCACTCCTATGGCTGCGATCATCATCGGGGCGATGATGGCCCGCATCTGCGCGTCAACGTCTCCAAAGAATGCGGAGGCACCGAGAGCCATCGTCGCAAGGACTGAACCGCAGTAAGACTCATAAAGGTCCGCCCCCATTCCGGCGACATCACCGACATTATCACCAACGTTGTCAGCGATTGTGGCGGGATTCCTCGGATCATCCTCAGGAATATCCTGCTCCACCTTTCCGACAATGTCCGCGCCGACATCAGCGGCCTTGGTGTAGATTCCGCCACCGACCCTTGCGAACAAGGCCTGGGTGGAAGCGCCCATCCCGAAAGTAAGCATCGTCGTGGTGATCACCACAAGGGTCTGTGACTCAGTGGCCTCCTGCACGAAAGCGTTCAGGATCACCCACCAGATCGAAATGTCAAGGAGTCCAAGGCCGACAACGGTAAGACCCATAACGGCACCGGAACGGAAAGCGAGCTTAAGGCCTGAGTTAAGAGACTTGCTGACAGCGTTGGCGGTTCGGGCGGAAGCGTATGTCGCGGTCCTCATACCGATATAGCCGGCGAGAGCCGAGAAGAATCCTCCTGTCAGGAAGGCGAAAGGGACCCACTTGTTCTGCACCCCGAAGCCAAAGGCAAGGATGCTGAACAACACGGCCAGGACAACGAACACGATTCCTACAACCTTGTACTGTTGCTTGAGGTATGCCATCGCGCCCTCACGGACATACTGGGCGATTTCCTTCATTGTCGGTGTACCTTCATTCTCTTTCTTCATCTGGTGGTAGAAGAGCCACGCAAAGAAGAGGGCTATAACTGAAGCCGCTGGTACAAAATAGAACAGATAATTCATAAATTGATTAGTTATAACGATTTAGATAATATTCCTAAAAAAAAGGGCTTACAGCACCCTTTCTGACCGCAAATATAAGAAAAATGTGGTTATATTGTCATATTAACAACAAAAAAGATTAAAAAAATGGCGGCCGGGATCCGGTCGCCATTCTGATTGTGCCTGTAAAGACTGTTATTCAGCCTTAGGGGCCTCCTCCTGTGCAGGAGCCTCGGCTGGTGTCTCCTCAACCTTTGGAGCCTCCGCCTTCTTGGCGCGGCTACGACGGGTTGACTTCTTCTCCTCCTTCTTGGCGGTAAGAGCGGCCTCGTTGAAATCAACAAGCTCGATAAGCGCCATATCGGCTCCGTCACCCTGACGGAAACCTAAGTGGAGCACGCGGGTGTAGCCGCCTGGACGATCAGCGATCTTCGCAGAAACGACTCCGAAGAGTTCCTTGACAGCCTCCTTGTTCTTAAGGTAGCTGAAAACGGTTCTGCGGGAATGAGTCGTGTCCTCCTTTGACTTGGTGATGAGAGGTTCAACGTATGACTTAAGAGCCTTGGCCTTAGCCACAGTTGTAGTGATCCTCTTCTGCAAAATCAAAGAATTCGCCAGATTGGCCAACAGAGCCTTACGGTGGCCAGACTTGCGGCCAAGATGATTGATTGCTTTATTGTGCCTCATTTCTATGCGTTCTTTTTCTTGGGTTCAATATTATATTTTCTTACATCCATCCCGAACTGGAGCTTCATCTTCTCAACGAGCTGATCGATCTCATTGAGGGACTTCTTTCCGAAATTCCTGAACTTCATGAGTTCATTCCTTGAATAGGAAACAAGATCCGCGAATGTGTCGATGTCAGCCGCTTTCAGGCAGTTATAGGCTCTGACTGAGAGGCCCATATCCGAAAGTTTGGTGAGAAGAAGGTGTCTCATCCTGAGGCTCTCCTCGTCAAGTTCCTTGGAATCTGACTCGACAGCGGTCTCAAGGGAGATCTTCTTGTCATCCGTGAAAAGCTTGAAGTGATAGATCAGGATGTTCGCCGCCTCCTGAAGCGCCAAATTAGGAGAGATAGATCCATCGGTGATTATCTCAAGATTGAGCTTCTCGTAGTCGGTCTTCTGCTCGACACGCCAGTTCTCGACAGTCCAGTTGACCTTCCTGATAGGGGTGTAGACAGCATCGACAAGAATGGTTCCTATCGGGGTGCTCTCCTCCCTCATCTCCTCGGCCGGAACGAATCCGCGGCCTTTGGTGATGGTCAATGAAATCTCAAGTGTGACAGACGGTTCGAGTGAGCAGATGTGCTGCTCTGGGTTCAACACCTTGAAAGAAGACAATCCTTTAGAAATATCCTCCGCGGTAAACTCGTTCTTACCGCTAATTACGATGTTTGCTACCTCTGAGTCAACAGTCTCAACCATTCTCTTGAACCTCACTTGCTTGAGGTTGAGAATGATGTCCTGCATTCCCTCGATCACACCAGGAATCGTCGCGAACTCCTGGTCCACGCCGGAGATCTTGATCTGACTGATAGCAAAACCTTCCAGAGAGGCGAGAAGGATGCGTCGCAGGGCGTTGCCGATGGTCTGTCCGTATCCAGGCTCAAGAGGCCTGAATTCGAAGCGGCCGACGGTATCGGTGCCTTCGAGCATTATCACCTTGTCCGGTTTCTGAAATGCCAAGATTGCCATATTAATTCTTTTTGGGTGTTAATTTTACTTAGAGTACAGGTCTACGATGAGCTGCTCGTTGATGTTCTCAGGGATGTCCGCCCTTGCAGGAAGATTCAGGAACTTGCCTGAAAGCGCCTTAGGGTCAAACTCAATCCACGAATATTTTGAAGCGGAAGCCACACTCTTCTGGATGACTTCAAGGCTCTTTGAGCGCTCTCTCACAGCGACAACGTCACCTGGCTTAACCTGAACTGAAGGGATGTTGCAAACCCCGCCGTTAAGGGTGATGTGAGCGTGGCTGACAAGCTGTCTGGCAGCCGCCCTTGTAGGAGCGATACCCATTCTGTAAACAACGTTGTCAAGTCTTGACTCAAGGAGGAGAAGGAGGTTCTCACCTCTCAGCCCAGCCATCTTGGAAGCCTTGAGGTAGGTGTTGTGGAACTGACGCTCAAGAAGGC
>CAVCRL010000169.1:0-5787 GCA_963604455.1 Lachnospiraceae bacterium
TTTGAGTGCCATTGCTATTTACATCACATATTACCCTATTCCAGTCACTGCCATAAACAACATTGCCGTTATCGTTCCCCATAGAAAAAAGTTCCTCACCTATAGCCGATCTAATCCCTGGATGTGAATGAACACTTGCTTGTGGTGTAGTTTCCATATAATCAGGCCAACCTCCAGATGAGTATGAATCATGTGCTGTTCCTATCGTATAAGAATTGTTATTTCTGTGTACGACCCATTCCACAGAAGTGTTGTCTGCTGCGAATTTAAATACATTGAATATATCGTTCTTCTCTGATGAAGTATAACTATTTATTGAAAATCCTCCGATGGTTTTTACTGGTGTCTTGCTTAATTCTTCTAGTATTTGGGCACTATTTACAGTTATATAATCTGTAGATAAATTACCGGTATTATCTATATGATACAAACGATGTTCATTATCGAAGTGTTTTTTCCATTTGATATTACCCTTAACATCAATTGTCCAAATGTCTTCTCCATTAAAATCTATAAAAGAGATTGGATTATTTACACAATATGCATATGGGCTTATAGAAAGATATTTTGAGGATTTTGGGTCAAGAGATGTCCAAGATCCAAGGAACGGAGTCAAGAATCGTGCTCCGAAGTCATTGGCTGTCAGTGCAAGATTATTCAAGTTATCACAGACAACGAAGTTGTTGTGCTCTTCCTTGTCGGCATAACGGTAGCGGTTGAGCGAGAATGCTGGTTGAGATGCGTTTTGGATACGACCACCGAACGGAAGGTAGTCGTTGACCTCGAAGACAGGAAGATTGCTGCCGGAGTTCAGACAATGCACAACCCTGACATTGCCAAGATGGTCTTTGATGTACCAACAATCTGCATATCCATTGATTGGTATTTGAGGGGCCGAATGGATTCGTCCGTCAGGATATGCCACGCTTTCCAACCAAATGGTAATTGAGTCGTTTTGCCGATATGTAAAATTACCTCGGTAAATGAGTTTTGTACCGGTGCTGTCACAGAATTCCGCTTTGGTCCCGTCAGAGTAATATTCATAGGTTCTTCCTGCGGAATGATGCGGGAGGTCCAGAATGTTGTACCAGATATCATTGGACTGGCATATATTGGTGATGTTGCCATTGAAATCATATTTGCTGGTATATGATCTTAAAAAAACATCGGCTACTCCGAGATCTGTTGTGATGTCCTTTATTCTGTTCCCGGTATGGGTCATCCACATAGTGTACCGTTGGTCTCCATCATCACGTGTCAATCTGTTTATGTTGCCGTTGAGGTCGTACTGTATATGTTCCGTTCCAACGGTTGTGGTGACACCATCAACAATCCGATTGTTGCCCAACAGACGCCTGAGATGGTCATATCCGTAGGCGTTTTGGACAAGACCTTGTCCGAAACAATTTATGGACATTACTGATATATTCCCACCAAATTGAGGTGTGGCAGGAATTGTTGGAGACATATATCCCAAAGATTCAGAGAATACCGAACCTAATGTGGAAGTGTTGGTGGTGATGTCTGTCATCCAACCTCGTATGTCTCTGGAGTAATTCTCTACAAGATCCGCTGCGGCGTCAGAAGAGTCATCACCTGCTTTTTTCCCCAGAATACGTCCTGCAAAGTCGTATGAATAACGGACGGTTTTGAATTCCTGACCATTCAAAGTCCTTTTATATGAGGTAAGTCTGTTTCGTTTGTCGAATGTGTTGACTGTAAACAGACTGTCAGAATGACCCAATGGGGATGTATGAGTCTCCATTGTGGCCAGTGCATTGCCGGCAAAATCGTATTTTGTTGTATAGCGTGATGTCCAACCATCGCTCGTCATTTCCAGTTTTTGTATGATGCGTCCTTTCCTGTCGTACCAGAATGCTCGCTGAATGTATCCGTTGTTAGCGTTTAGACGAAAAATGGTAGTTCCATCAATATACTTATATGCTTCGTAGAAATATGGTGCATCATATACTTTTTCGAATGAAGGCATTGTTATGCAACGAGTATCGCAAACATCCGCTACAGACGCAAGACCGTCAACTGGCTCAAAATAGAGATCAGATGGTTGATGCGAAGTCGTTTGGGAATAATAACAATATTCTTTCAAGGTATTGACATTATAGAGGAATGTCTTTATGTCAAAGCCATTTGCCAGACCGTCAAGGACAGTATTATCATTGCATACCTTGATTCCTAACCCGGATTCTATCAACCTATCCAAATCGTCATATATGTAATACCAGCCATTCCCGTTAGCCCTTGCAATGTTGCTGTCGCTCATATAAATCAGGCGGCTGCGTGAATCGTATAGATAACTTTTTGTGCCGGCTCCCGGAGTGTGACTTTCTGTCATCCGGCCTTTACCATCGTATTGCCAAGTGAAGCAACTGTCTTGTACAAAAGTGCCGTTGAAAGGCATTCCTTTCCCGTTGTAAAGCCCGCTGCTTCCTATCGGTTGGATAACACAGACTACAGAATCCCTAAGGTCATAGATGCGGTAGGTGTCGTGGCAGATTCCTTCATTGAGTCTGCGCTCAAGAACTAACCGTCCCGCCGCGTCTATGAATGTTTGGGTGGTATCGTTGTCCTCACTGATGGCGGTGGTCTTAGATAGTGTACCTTCCTGGTATTGTCCTGTGCAGGCTGCTGATGGGTGATCAGAAGTTGATGCCGGATAATCGTACTTGAAAGTGAAAACGCTATCTGACGAGTCATTCAGTGAATAGGAGTAGTGAATCTTTTTACCTGATGTTTGGTAGATGCCGCCAGACTTTTGTTCTGTCAGTGGACGTCCACTTGATCCACTCTCGAATGTCCTCTCCGTGAAAGATCTGCTGTCGTGGTAATTGCTTGAATACCATTGTGATTGTTTCTCTGAGACTCGGTTGTCGATAATCCATATACCAGAGTTGCTTGGAAATGGTAGGTATGACTTCGAATCTGGTCTGAACATTGAATCATACTCGATAGGGGTTATGAGGTCTTTCCCATCTCCTGATGCGGATTCGGAAATGGTCTGGCAGAGATAACCAAGTCCATTATAGAATTCAGAATCCCCGATCTTCACACTTCCGTCTTCTGATAAATGTCTCAACGTTGTCGCTCTGTTTTGAGGACTACCGCTTTGTGACATAATTGAGATGTCGTATGAGACAACAAGACTACTGTCAGAATCTCTAACGCCAGCAAGCCTTTTTTTGCTATCGTACTCGTATCTTGTGGTTTGGCCTGTCAGATCTTTGATGGATGTCAGTCCGACCAAATCTTTCCAGGTATATTCAGTCTTTCCTTCCTCACTGTTTATTATTTTGCGGATAATGTGTTTTCCGGAGTTGTCCCAATCGTATTTTATGTAAGCTTCGCCAGGCATATCAACCTTTGTAGGACGCAGTAGGGTGTTATAGGTCACCGTTGTCGTCTCGGTTCTGCTGTTGGCGCTTGACGGAGAAGTCGAAGACGGAATGTCTAGCACATATTCTGTAAGGCTTACAGGGTGAATGCCTTTCATTTCAGGCTGATAGCCAAAATGAAATTTTCCGGTGTAGAGTGCGCTGTTATTCTCGCTTATACGGGTGATTACATCTGAAACAGCGGCTTTTAGGGTACAGGCATCACTGGCGGTCGGATTTGAGGAACAATAAACATATTCGGTTGTCCTATACTTGTCAGCGGTGCCACGACCTTCGCTGAGCAATTGTCCTGTTTGTCTGTCATACGTATAATGGGTGTTGAAAGACATCTTGGAGGTTGCTCCATAAGATGGTTCATAATGAGTCTCATCGATGTCTGACAATTTCGGGTAAAACCTGTTCTGAAAGAAACTCATCCATCCTATCATCATATTGAAGAACCGGTACTCGCTCAGGCCAGCCAGAGTGCTGTAGCCATAAGTTGTCTTTTTCTGGATTTGTCCTTTATTGTTATATTCCTCAACACTCTTGACCTTTCCCCTGAAATCACTGTAGATCTGTTCAGGGGAGACAAGAATAGGTATCAAACTGATGCCCTCGTCAGTGGATGCCACATCGGTTGTCCCTGGGGATGTGCTCGCATCCAACCAATGTGGGGTTGTCATCAGAAAACCGTCAGGATACTCATTATATCCATTGAATCTGTGAATGATATATGAACTGTCGGGAAAGGTCTCTTTCACTTGACGGTATCCTATCATATTGTCGTATGAGCCGTTTGACAGGCCGTCACTGGAATAGAAAATTCCTTTAAGGTAGGTGCGCTCTCTTGCCCCCCAATGCTTCCAGTAGTTTTCCTCAATCCGCATCCAACGCAAAGAAAGAATTTCGCCTTCGCTGTATTCATACAATCGCTTAAAACCATTATCGGAGTCAAAGGGCTTGCTGAATATTTCTTTCACCCGAATTCCTCCACATTCCTTACTCCAATAATCAAGGCGTGGAAGATTGTGAGGGGTGCGGTTCAAGGCATAGGCGGCCTTGTTTCTTTCGTATGATATGTCAGACCACCCTACTGTTGGGTAAGTTATTTTTGTCAATGATCCTGATTTAAGATAATCCAGTCTCTCGACAAACTTTGGGGTGCTTTGTATCAGATCATCCCAGCTTGCCTGCTGCCTTGGATCAAAATATGACTGGCACCAGAATCCCCAGAGGTCGTGCCTTCTGGAGTCGTATTCCGGTAGGGAGCCGGTACCGTTATCGTACTCAAAGAGCCAGAGGCCATTTTTGTAGTCATTTACACTCTCAAGCACCATCCTTTTCGGTCCTGAAGATGATCCAATGATTGATTGACCAAGGTTGATGTGTCTAACAACTTCATTGTCTATATTTTTAACACTTACGGATGAAAGTTTGACATTGCGAATCCTGAGCGGATGGCTGTTGAGGTAACTCGATACGGTAATATTCTCATAATTCACGGCTGACATCTCATCCTCGGAGCTTGTCTTGTCTGCCCACGAGAATGAAATAGTAGATTCTGTCCTTGATCCGCCAGTACCGCATATACGGATTTGTTCTATCGGATGACTGTAGCCATAGTTCAGATTAGTCCTTTCCCAACTTGGAACCGAATCTCTCGGAGCAGGCATAGCTTCGCTGGTTGGTAACAGTCGGGTATATGTTGAATATGAATAAGTGACCGTAGGCGTTAGATTCGGTTTTTCTGCGTATGAAAACAGCGCCGTACGCCCATTAGGAGCCTTTATCTTTGTGAGTTTCCACGCTGTGTCAGTCCAACCGCTCATAGTCCCTAAGAGATTGGTGTCATCAGGGCATTCATCTTTGATTATGTGACTTATATGGTACTCTCTTGCATTTACTGCATCTCCAAAAGTGTATTCATAACCATCTCCGGTCTTGATTGTGAATTTCAGAGCAGTTCCTCCCATACCTTGGGTGGACTCTACTGTCACTTCAAGTTCCCCTTGTGGGTGAGTGGAACTTGTCAGTGTCAATGTTCCATTATTGTTCATAATGAAGTCGCCACTGTAAGGACCGAAATTGAAATGAAAGAGGTCTGGGCTCAACTCGTATGAGTCTCCGTTGGTGTAGATGGGAATGTCCTCATAAAGGTCATCGTTCAGGTGCTTGACGAGTTCTGCGGAAGTGGCGGTTTCAAGATCCGGAGTTCTTGGTCTGTTTATGGTGAAGCTTGTCCCCAAGCCGATATGATTCTTGTAAGCCCAATAATAGCCATGTCTGATTTCCGCGCTTTCAGTGGACACTTGCTGACGATATTCATCTTTCAGTCCACGTATCTCTCTGGTGATGACTCCGCCATAGTTCAAAGCCCAACCGAGGCCTACAGTGC
>CAVCRL010000170.1:0-5732 GCA_963604455.1 Lachnospiraceae bacterium
CGTCCGCCACAAGCACCGGCGTGAACACACAATGCCTCGCCTGAACCTCCGCCAAGTACTTGTTCCCATCAATCCGCGGCCGAATCCCCGCTTTCCTGAACATCAGTTCTATGCACTCGGCAAGCGACATCTTCTTCTCCACGCTTCCCTGAGAGCCAACATTCGGCTCATCATTTTTCTTTTTATTTCCTTTGAACAAATTGAATATTCCCATAATACTTAATTGGTTATCATATTACCCACACATCTCCGACCACACAAGCAAGTCAGCAAGTCGCTTCTTGTAACGGACAGCCACAAAGGTAGTGAATATTTTCATATTCATTTGATAAAAAAGCTTCACAGAAGTTTGATAAATGGATATAAATTCCTAAATTTGGCATCAGTGGCCCTTAACCGCAAGGGCCGCATAGACCCATTGATATACGAAAGTGTTGACGCACCGTCCTCAGCCAGAGAATTGACAGATTACCTACTGTCTTGCTTGTCTTTATTCAGGCTTCGTAAGAGCCATCAGTCGAACAAGCGACATCGGGACTCTACACTTTCTTATACATTACTATTAGAACAACTTAAGGCCATAAAATAAATTTTAAAGGCAATGAATAATACGTTTAAGATACTCAGCCAAGTCATCTACGACTATGTTCTGAACACAGTGGTAAGGAATGAGAACTCTCCATACTCATTATTGAGAAAACGAGTGGACGACATCGACATCATAGACATTGGGGAAACACCCGGTACTAGTAAGGAGCTGCCTGATTACCTGTCGTTAGATCTTAAGGATAATGTCGTCACACGAATTTCCAATGAGTGTGACAAATATTTCTGCGATGAAAATTCAAAGAATGAACTTATTGCGACAGTTCAATCCAAAATCAGAGAGTCAGCCACCAATGTCAATCTTACTGACATCAAAACCGCATTGGACTACATTAGAGCCTCTCTTGAAAAATATTCAGAAAGTTTACTCACAGCCGTTAACCCCTCGAAATATTCAGAAGTAGAGCTGAAGGAGAAATACGAGAAAGCCAAGAGGATAACCATCATCGAGCGCATAACCGGAAACAATGTGAATGATGTCATAGAGTTCCAACGCTCGTTGACCCACTACACCTACTGGACCTGCCGGTATGTCATCAAGAAACGTACGGCGGATTATCTGATCCAAATTGCGCAAGAAATAGCTGGCATCTCTAATTCTCTCAAAGATAATCCCGTATCAGGGAAAACTCCCGGGAAAGACGGGTATATTCCTCAGCCTCTTGATCTTTCCATCGTAACATTGCCAGAAGACATACAGTCAAAAGTAGAAATGATCGCTAAGAATGTCCACGAAGTCTGGGCTGCAAACCGCATCGCCGAAGGTTGGCGTTATGGTGCGATGAGAGACGACAAGCATAAGCTTCATCCCGACATATGTCGCTACGAAGACCTTCCCGAAAGCGAAAAGGAATATGACCGAGCCACAGTCGAGGCCACACTGAAAGCGTTGCAATATTTCAACTCGAAATAGTTCACATACATATACAACCTCTAGCGGAAAGTAACGATATGAAAAAAACGATTCCGAGTATTCTCATCGCATCGTGTGTATTCCTCATTCTACCTATAACAATAGCATACATCCTCGGCGAGACATTCTTTGACAAAGGATGTTTATTAATAGGCGCTGGAGGAATACTCTTTTGCGGCTTGTTTTTGGATCTCTGCGTGTTTCACCCGATCACCCGAGACAGGATGTTGGTCAAAGGACATTTTACCTTTCACGTGATCCTGTTTGTCTTTTTCATTCCGTTCATCTACACCCTTATCTTCAAGGCGCTTATTTTCAAAGGCTTGACGATTCCTTCAGACCTACTATCATCCTCAGAAGGTGAATACAAAAGCGCCTCCCTGTTCTGGGACATCTACTATCACTTTGTGAATCCAGGAAGCCAACATATGGCTACAGCCCGTGGAAGGCTTTTCACTGGACTAATCGCAGTCTCTGGAATCATCCTACTTAATGGAGTCCTGATCTCCACATTGACCAGTTGGTTCGAGCGAAGGAAAGAACAATGGACAAATGGAGACATACGTTACCAGAAACGGAGTTTCAAGGCGTTCCGCAATTCTAATGAATATGACGGAAACAAAATCGCCGTGGTGATCGGGGCTAGTGAGAATGCTCCTACAATAATCAAGAATATTCTAGACGGTAAAGGAGAGACAAAAAAGGGCAGGCCATATTATGTAGTCCTTCTGACAAATGGTAATGTCAAGGATGTCCGGGACAGGATCGCCTCTTACCTCAACGAGGAGGACTCTGAACGCCTTGTAATCTACAACGGACAACTGGATTCCATCGAAGAAATCAAGAGCATTCCGATTGAGAACGCCACCGAAATCTATGTGCTGGGAGAAAACAGCAATGAAGATGTGTCCAGCAGCTATCACGACACTCAGAATATGAAATGCGTCCATAACATTGCGGGATATTTATCCCAAAATAATGTTAATGACAAGATTACCTGTCGTGTTCAGTTCGAGTACCAGACCACATACTCTGTGTTCCAATTCTCTGATCTTCCTGACAATATAAAGAAACACCTTGACTTCATACCTTTCAACTGTTACGAGAACTGGGCGCAAAAGGTACTTGTAGATGGTGAATATTCCGAAAAAGGGAAAGTTGACAGCGAAGATCGAGTCATCTCATACACACCTCTGGAGGGTACAGGAATTTCAGCAGATTCGGACAAGAACGTTCATCTGATAGTAGTCGGAATGACGAAGATGGGAATTGCAGTTGCAATACAAGCGGCACAGATAGCGCATTTTCCGAATTTCAAGATCAATGGAGGCAATCCTCACCGGACAAAAATAACCTTCATTGACTCGGATGCTGAAAATGAAATGGATTTCTTCATAGGAAGATACCAGAATCTGTTCAATCTGGCAAGACATCGGTATCTGGACTTGTCGAAAAGAGGCTATTCCCTTGATGCAAAATGGGTCGACCCACTCCTTGATGAGAACAGCGAATATAAATACCTCGGTCCAAACTTCCTTGACATCGAGTGGGAGTTCATCAAGGGATCGGTGGAACAGCCTGGAGTGCAGGAATATCTACGACGTTCAGCAGAGGATGCATATTATTGCACCGAGGATAAAAGAAGGGGCAACACTTCTTGCAACGGCAAATCACTGCTGACAATAGCAATCTGCAACAAGTTCTCAAATGAGGCCATAGCTGAGGGAATATATATGCCGACAAACGTTTACGACAAGGCACAGCAAATTCTTGTCTATCAAAGAGAATCCTCCGAAATTCTATACAATTTATATTTTGTGGAAAGAGAAGATGGGCAAAAAACTATCAACAAGCGTTACTCAAAGTTGCGCCCATTCGGTATGCTGGATGCGGATTTCACTGCTAATAAAGAATCTTATTACGGTGCTTTGTTATGTAATTATGCTTATAAGCAACTGTTTTGCATCGAAAAATCAGATATCAACAAGAATATCGCCAACTTAATATTCAAGGAAAGTGTAGAAGATTCCTTACAACCAGCCAAGGATGATTGGAAAAAGAAAAGAATCTTCGATAAGTGGTCAAATAAGTATCTGTTCAACAGTTTTAGGACAAAGTTGAGAAGTATCGGTATCAAAACTACAGATAGCAAGGACATTATGATCAAAGAAATCGAACGTCATCTACCAAGTCTGAATGAATGCGAGCACAACAGATGGAATATTCAGCAATTACTGATGGGGTTCAGAGCTTTGACAGAGTCCGAGGCGAACGAATATGACCGTATTTCAAAATCTAACGGAGATAAAAAAGGATTCAAAGACGCGAAGAAAAAAGGTGTTGAAAAAGCCCATCTGAATATTTGTTCTTATGAACGCCTGAAACAGATAGAGCCAGAGGCGCTTGACTACGATGAAGTCTTTATAACTGCTATTCCGGAAATCATATCCGTTGTAAATTCGCACCTAAAATGTTAATAGAATAATTTTCAATATGATAACAGCATCAGATTTCATACACCCAGAAGATGCGGCCGCGCTAAGGCAATTGGAAAGCATTCCTGGATTCCCGGCATTGGTGAAAAAGGTTCTCTCACTTGGATTTGAGGAACTCCAGTACGGATTGAATATGGCCACGGCAATACGTCTCTCCCCTACCCAGCTGCCGAACCTCTACAACCACCTGCCTCCAATCTGCAAGAAACTTGGCATTCAAGAACCGGAGTTCTACCTCCAGATGAATCCGATGCCGAATGCCTACACATTCGGAGACACAAGGATATTCATAACCATCACATCCGGATTGGTCGAGATGATGAATGATGAGGAACTCGATGCCGTCATCGCTCACGAGTGTGGGCATATTGTCTGCCATCACGTTCTTTACCACAGCATCGCTCAGATCATATTCAGTGGTGCGGCTTCTCTTGGAATATTAGGGAATTTGGCAATGCCTATCCAGCTTGCACTCTTGTATTGGTCCCGCAAAAGTGAGTTGTCTTGCGACAGGTGTGGCAGTGTGATCACTTCACCTGAGGTCATCACCCGTGTGATGGCGCGGCTGTCCGGTGGTCCAAGCTCCATCACGCAAAAGATTAATTTCGAAGAATGGGCCAGACAGGCAGACAAATATGACGAGATCAAAAACGAGAACCTTTGGAACAAGTCACTCCAACTTTACGCCATCGCCAAGCAAGACCATCCGTTTGCAGCCGTGCGTGTCCGTGAGATTCTTAAATGGGGACAAAGTCCTCAATATCAAAACTTGATGGAAAGTCTCAAATGGGAAGCATATAGCAGGAAATGCCCTAATTGCGGTCTGCTCGTTCACGATGACTGGGCCTATTGCAAGTACTGCGGAACCAAATTATGAATATACTAAGAAGCTGTTTTGAAATTATTGGAAAAATTTATTAAGCATAATCATCGAGAAAGCGAGTTGCACGATGGCTTCGGCAGTCTCGGCGAGATACTCGTAGTCAAGGGAGAGCCTCCTGAAGTTCTCCAGCCAGGCGAAGGAGCGCTCCACGATCCACCTCCTTGGCAGCACAGGGAACCTGGACGGGCAGTCGTCGGGCCTGAGGACGACCTCAAGGTCCCATCCGAACCGGTCGGCCACCCAGTCCCCGAGCCCGCCGCGGTAGCCGCCGTCGGCGAGTATCCTCCTCAGTCTCGGGAACCTGCGGTCAAGCCTTTCGATGACCGTCACCGCCCCCTTGCTGTCGTGGAGGCTGGCCCCGTGGACGGAGACCGCCAGCGGGAGGCCGAGCGTGTCGACCACCACGTGCTCCTTCCTGCCCTTCACCTTCTTGTTCCCGTCTATACCCTTGCAGGACGGGTCGGCGTGGTGCGAGGTCTTGACGCTCCGGGAGTCGATGATCCCAAGGCTGGGGCTCTCATCGCGGCCGGAGGCCTTGCGGGAGAGGAAATGGAGGGTCTCCATTATGTCCTCGATCACACCCTCGAACTTCCACTTGCGGAAGTAATAGTACACGGTCTGCCACGGGGCGAAGTCCATGGGGAGCATACGCCACTGGCAACCGGTCTTGATTATGTAAAGTATCGCGTCCATTATCCCGCGGATGGAATGTTTCCTCTTCCTTTCTTGCGCGTTTATGATTTTTTCTATAACTTGCCACTGATTATCAGTGAGGTTGGTTGAGTACATCTTCATAACTTAACTGTCTTATAATTATAAAGTTACGAAAATATAT
>CAVCRL010000171.1:0-5720 GCA_963604455.1 Lachnospiraceae bacterium
TCACAAAAGCGTCCTCGGCACCCTTCAGACTCAGGGTGATCACAGCCGTCCTGTCTTCTGCGGAAAGATTGTCGCCGACCGAAACCGAAACCGTTCCCGGCACGCTGCCGTCCACGACAGCCCAATCCTGATCGGAGACTGCTGTCACGGCCTGACCCGCGCCACTTCCTGTCACTGAATATTTCACCTCGAATCCGGACGCGGCCGATGAGACCGTCAACAGCTTCTTTCCGGAAATATTGATGGTGGAGTCAATCCCTGACCCGCCATTATCCTTTTCACAAGAAATTGTGACTATGGTAAGAACCATAGCCACAATCATCTTGAACAGATTATTTAATCTACTCATCAGTCGGTCGTAAATGTTACTTCAAAGCCGTAAACAGGTAGTGCGGAGCCCCAGCTACCAAGAGCGACGATATCAAACCAATTGATGGAGTCATCCTCAATCACGGCCGTGCTGGTGTATGGACCGTCACCTTCGTATGACAAAGCGTTCGCATTCACCTTTGACCAAGTGCTTCCGTCAGCGGATAACTTAAGGACAAAGTCATCGTATGCTCCAGCCTTCATCTTATTCTCAGCCGTTACGACAATCTTAGTGATTGTTCCGATAGCTGAAGTACATTTGATGGAGCCTTTAGACTTGAACATAGACTCTGTGGCGGAACCAATGTAGAGTTTGGCGCCATAAATCTCGACTTCCGTTGTCTTGGAAGGGTCTTCCACACCTTTGGCCGTGAACTTAGCTGTTACAGGATAGCCGGTCAACTGATCAACCTCCTGTCCATCATTGGTCAGCCTGTCAGCCTCGGCCTTAAGGACCTTGTACATATCAGCGGCGGTCACCGAAAGCTTATAATTAACGGCGGTGGCGCTGGCCTGCTCGACAGTGACAGTCTCTGTGGTCTCGGACAAGCCCTTGGCCTTGATGGTGATCGTTCCGACTCTCTTCTTGCCGGTGTTCTCAGTCACGGTCACCGTGAGCTTGTTGGAAGCCCAGGAAGCGGAAAGCCACTCCTTCGCGTCATCGGCCACTGTCACGGTAGGCTCACTCGTAGCGGCATAGACTCCACAGTCAACAGTCTCGGAATGGGCATCCTTGGTCACCTTGATCGTCTTGCTGTCAAGTACGATTCCAGGAGCCGGATTGATGCTGATTGTCCCTATATAAGGACGACAATTCGTATCAGAGAAATTGTCAACAGTAAGGACAAGCTGACCGGACTCGCTTTCCGCGGTGGTAGTGAAATAGTAGTCCTTGCCTTCAGCATTCTGGTTGCTTCCTGTGACATTAACCTTGCCAAGGTCATACTGTTTGCCATTCTTGACAACACTAAGTGTAAAATCAGCGGTGACGTTATTGTTGTAGATGCCAAGGTTGATCATAATCTCCTTCATTCCGCTGAAATCAGCCGCGGATGAGAGCACAACCTTTCCACCCTGGATGTTCTGATATGCGAGCAGCTGGGCATAACCGTTCGCCGTGGATGTATAGTGGCCATAATTGCTGTTTCCGGAACCCGGATATGCGATGGAGAACGTCATTTTCTTGTCACCGTCTCCCCAAGCCCTCTCTTTGTAAGTGCTGGTGATGGCCTTTGAAACAGTAACGGTGTTCTTCCAGTTCTCTCCGTCAGCGAGAGCCACATCGTGAGAAGCGACAGTATCAGAGCTCTTGAAGTTCACGGTAGGCTCGGCGATTGAACTACGCTTGATGACCAGTCCCTTACGTTCGAACACGAGGTCAGCCTTGTTCGTGAAGACAGTGATCTTGACATCGAAAGTTCCGGTGTTGGCCACGAACCAAGCGGCATAATCAGCGACAGTCGTGGTGCCGTCACCAGGAAGATTGATGTAGGCGATGGTAGAAGCCGCCTTGGCCTCAACCTCCTCGATGTCCTTTGTGATGTCAACGGTATAGCGTCCGGCAAGAGCCTTGTTCTCACCGACAGCCTCGATTTTCACACTCTTGACGACCTGGTTGGCATAAACCTCAGGAACTCCGGCGAAAGTGATCTTTCCAAAACCAAACAGGTGGGCGAATTTCACTTTCTCGCTATTGACTGTGGAATATTCACCATACTGGTCATCGTGGGACTTGTTGGATGTGGAAATAGTAATCGGTTTGACAAGCATAATGTCCGCCCTATTGTACCAAGAGGTCTGTGTAGCGGTCTGTTCCTCAGGAATCTTCACGGTCCAGGATGTCAGATCCTCTTCTGAAAAAGAGGTAAGGACAGCGTTGGCCGGGAATATTCCGTAGAAATTATATTCATCGGCAAAATCAGCGTCAACTATGCTCCATAGATTTCCATTGAAAACCGGAGCGGCTGATTCGAAATCATTGATTCTGAAAGTAGAATAATAAACCGCCGCGGCCTGGCCTTCGCCTCTCGCCACCTTGATAGCTTTCGTAGGGGCTTCCTTCTTCGACACTGCGGCATAGAAATAGTCACTTTTCTCGAATTTGATGTGGCTGTCGCCATCGAATACGGCCCTGGTGTCGTCACCTGTGCTGACAGCAACAGAGACATTGATGTCGTGCGTTCCGGCGGTTTCCGGAGCGAATTCTGACTTGGAGCAGCCGACTACTGCCATAAGAGCGGCCGCGATGTATAATGACTTTTTCATTTCAGTTCGTTTTTACCAGTTAAGATATTCATTCTCATCACTGATGATGATTCCACCGAAAGTTCCGTAGGAATCCTTCTTTATGCTGATGTACTGGGCGGAATACTTGCCGTCACTGTTGCGGACAGCCTTTACGATGACATAGCCGGAAACCATCTCCTTAGGAGCGGTCACGGTTATTGTGGAGTTGGCTTCATCGACCTTCACTTCAAAAGAGGATGATTCGGCCACGACGTGGGTGGTCTCGTCAGCGCCTGTGACAGTGTACTTGAATGTCGCGGTATTGCCCGGCTCAATGCTCACAGCATCACTTTCCACCTTGATGGAGAATGCCTTGGCCTTTGCGATCCTGATGACGGTCTCACCAAGAGTGAACACATACTCAGTGTCAGTCTCTGTCATCTCAAGCTTAGGCTCTACAGTGCCGGTCACGGCCACAGCCTCCCAAGTCTTGCCATCGAATGAGACAAACCATTTTCCGTCCTCGATCTTGAACTGAGGGGTCTTTCCGTCAACGCCATCTTTACCGGTGACAGGGACCTTTGCCCCGTTGTTGGTCATAAACTCGCCGTTGACAGTCCAGTAGAGCACTCCGTCAACTTCCTTCACACCAACCACCGGCGCGACAGCGTCCTTTCCGTCCTTACCATTGGTCAGGACAGAAGTGGTACCGTCGCTGAAATTGATTGTGTAGCTTGTTTTATCCTCGTTCGGAATCACTGACTCGATAGTAACCGCCTTGGCAGCGGCCTCCGCAAGTTTCGCGATGGAACTTACGTTCTCTTTCACCTTGTTCTCAAGGTCGGCGACCTTGGTCTCCAGAGTGTCCACCCTGTCCTTCAGGTCTCCAGTGCAAGCGCAGAGCGATGCTGCGGCAAGCAATGTCAAAAATACCTTTTTCATAATTATACTGAATTATACTAATATTTGCGTTAAACTAAAATGCAAGCACCGGATGACAAATGACGACATCACTGTCCACCCATTCTGTATATGGAGCGAAATCAAAGTTCTCACCAAGCCAGAAGATGCAGCAGGCACCGTCAGTGTTGTCATAAAGAGTGGATGACATCAACTCGCAAACACCCTGGTTCATTCTGCTACGTGAATACACCAATTCTTCCTTCTGCGAAGCTGGAATCTTTGAGAAATGGTTGTTGATAGCAACCATCGGGTTATAAGTCAGCTTGAAGAAATCCAAGTAGGTGACATCATAGGCATAGTCACGAAGCTGGGCAAGATACTGAGCGATTTCCTCACCTCCGAAATTCGCCATAAAATCCCAAAGCTGTCCGATGCTCGGAACAAACCAACCGGAAGTCTTGGCAGGAGCCGCCGGGACAAAGTCCGTGACAGTCCAGTCAAAAGCAGGATATTGCGCAAGTTGGGAGCCTGGGTATCTATCCTTGACTGTGGCCGTCCACAATTGACCATAGATGTCGTTGTAATAGCTGCTACCAAGCTTATGGTTGCCGATGCAGTCGATTCCCGCACTTATAGCGTATCTTGTAACCTGATTTCCCGGGGCGTGGGCCGCCTTGGTGCAGAACACGAGACCGTGAGTGTAGCCTTGCTTTTGTTCTACTTCAGAGAATCTGGCCGGATCAGTCTGGAACACGATTCCTATCACGGTCTTCCCCTCGACCGGAGCAGGTTTGTTCTCCGCCCAGACCGCCTTTGTACCATCCTTGTTGATGGAGATCAATCCGCCGTCGCTCCAAGTGCCGTCAGAATAGAAATAGTCACCGATCTTGGCCGGCTCGACCGGAGGTTCCTTAGCCTTGACCGAAACCGAGCAAACGGCCTTGATACTGTTGATTGATGCTGTGACCTTAGCGTCGCCAGCCTTGAGGGATATGACCCTGGCGGAGACAATGTTGTCATCCTCGGAAGCGTCTAACGGCTCAAGCCTGAGCACATCGGGATTGTCCACGGTCCACTCCACATTCTTGTATGAGGTGCCTTCCGGAAGTATCGTCGCATTCACTATAAACGCTTCTGTCTCCGTGAGTTCCTTGGATGTGATATCCAACGTCAGAGACTCAGCCTCGATAGTTTTCACTTCGACAACGCATTCAGCCGTAAAAGAAGACGAAGCCGCGGTGATGGTAGCCTTTCCGGCAGAAACGGCGGTAACCACTCCGTTATCCACGGTAGCAACCTCCTTGTCGCTGGAATCCCAGGATATGCTCGGGCTGGTGGCGTTGTCCGGAGTGATCTTGGCGCTCAACGTCTCGGACGATCCGACAAAAAGCTGCAATGAGGTCTTGTCCAAAGATATTCCCGTCACAGCGATAGGGTCAACGCTGACGGCGCACTTTGCGATGCTGGATCCAAGGACGGCCACGATCGTGGTCGAGCCGAGGCTCTTGGCTTTCATTGTAAAGACATAACCTTCTGAATCAGAAGTCCTGTCCAAACCAATCACATCCTCGTCAGCCACATTGACCTCAACATCGGCCAACTTATCAATCGGGGTGACCTTCAAAGAGACGGTACCATTCCCGTCTATCGGAATCGAGACCGTAGTCTGGGTAAACTCGACACTTTCTTTCACCGGTTCCGGCTCATTATTCTCCTTGTTTCCGCCGCAGGAAGAAGCCATAGCGGACACAACTCCAAGAACGAGAGCCATACCTGCGGAACGCAGGAACACGCCTAATGAATTTTTATACATACAAAACCTACCTTTAATCTTTTCAACAAAATGAAACAAGACCCGAAAGATAGGAATTATTCTCGGGAATGCAAGCGAATATTTACAAATATTTTATCGTCAAAAACGGAATATTATTTCACATTCCTATCGATACCCCGATGCCAGAAACGGGAGGTGATGTCCATCAATGAATATGAATCCGCTTCGTGAGCGACTTTATACAGGCGCTGGTTAGTGGTCTTGGAGTTCAGCGGGCCGAAGGATTCGATGTACGGTCCCACCTTCACATAATCAAAATTCTCGAATATCCTGTCCTCCACCGCGTTCCGTCCCGAGTACAAGGCGGCGGCAAGCCCCTTGGAGCGGACATACGCGGCCAGCCTCAGCAGAGATTCCGGATCCTTCCCCTCACCGAGGAACAGGAAGC
>CAVCRL010000172.1:0-5656 GCA_963604455.1 Lachnospiraceae bacterium
CCAGACCGACAAGCTCGTCCAGTTCTTCGGCTGGGAGAAGCTCGACGCGGTCGAAAGCATCAAGAAAGCTTTTAATCTTTAATATTTTCAGCTTGGAAGCATCAACAAGACAAAAGGCCGGTGGCTCCCTAAAAAAATGGTCGCCACCGGCATTGCCTTGTTTGATGCTTTATGCTTGATAATGTCAGCGTTGCGGTTATGGTTCTCAGCGACCGGAATTTGGCATTATGGCCTAAGGCATCCTATCGGAACAACATACACCCCATCCTTGCGTTGGTAGGCGAATTGTCCCACCCCGATCAACACCATCATAAAGGAAGGTGCTTTCATTTTGTCCGAATCTATCTTGTTAGCCAATTCCTTCAAGGCTGTCGCTCCTTTTTCAATATTATCTGATCCTCCCAATTTTATTTCCACCAATCCATAGCGACCATCCCGAAGATGCAGCACAGCATCGCATTCCAATCCCGAGGAGTCACGGTAATGAAAGACTTCTCCCACAAGAGCGTCAACGTACACACGCAGATCACGTACTGCCATTGATTCGAAATACAAGCCGAATGTGCGCAGATCATCAATCAGGTCTTGCGGACCTACTGACAATGCAGCCGTGGCGATGCACGGATCCACAAAATATCTGGTGTCTGAAGACTGAATCGCTGTCTTGCTTCTTAGATTCGGATTCCAAGCAGGCATATCCTCAAGAACAAAAAGTTTCTTGAGAGCGTCAACATAATCCGAGACAGTCTCATAGGAAATTGATGTATTATCATTCTCCTTTATGTCCTCACTCATTTTGCTAAAACTTGTCGCGGAACCAACGTTTCTGGCGTATGAGCGCAGCAGCAACCTGGTGCGTTCGCTGCTTCTTCTCACCTTGTCAACACGATGAATATCTACTTTATAGACGGTTTCATAATAATCCCTTGCTTGATCCAATGCAACATCGCCTTTAAGAAAGGTTGACATAGGCCATCCACCTCGGCATAACAAGAATGCGATCTCTTCAAGGTTCAACGGATTCTTCTGTGGCTCAATCATTTTCCCCTCAAAAACGCCCTTTAAGGCAATCGTCCCATTACTTTCCCCAGACTCCCAAAGACTCATAGGACGCATATTCACCCAACCGTATCTTCCATTCCCGCTATGGCGCCTTTTGTCCTCATCAACAGGAACACTACTTCCAGTCAACACAAATTGCCCGAATTCCCCTCGCTTATCCACCTCACTGCGAATCATATCCCACAATTCTGGGATTGACTGCCATTCGTCAATCAGACGCGGAGCCTTACCCTGAAGAAGGCTTGCCGGCATTATCTGTAAAGTAGTCAATGCTTCATCCAACACAGAGGTGTCTCCCAAATCAAGCATACTACCAGCGATTTGCCTTGCGGAAGTGGTTTTTCCACACCATTTCGGACCTTGAACCAAGACAGCGCCTTTGCCCGATAGTTTTCGTCTTAACAATTCGTCAGCTATACGCGGTTTGTACTTATGCATAAATTTATCCAATTAATTGCTATTTATGCAAATATACTATAACTAATAAAAAAATAAAACAAAATTCCGCAACTTTTAGCCAAAATACTCCGCAACTTTTGAATGATTTACTCCGCAACTTTTAGCTAAAATACTCCGCAACTTTTCAGCACAGGACAGGTTATTCGCCGCGGTCAAGCTCGCGGCGGAGGTCCTTCTCTTTGATGGTGGCGCGCTTGTCGTAGATCTTCTTGCCTTTGGCGAGGGCGATGACGAGCTTGGCGAGGCCGTTGTCGTTGATGAAGAGTTTGGTGGCGACGATGGTGAGGCCTTTCTCCTTGACGGCCTGACGCAGGTGACGGAGCTCACGCTTGGTCAGAAGGAGCTTGCGGTCCCTCATCGGCTCGTGCTGCCCCCAGGAGCCCCAGAAGTACTGGGCGACATTCATCCCTTTGACAAACAACTCGTTGCCGACGAAATAACAGAACGAATCCACCAAGGAGGCCTTGCCCATACGGATCGATTTGATCTCAGTGCTGACCAAGGATATTCCAGCGACATAGGTCTCAAGGAACTCGTAGTCGAACGAGGCCCTGCGGTTGCGTATCTCAACTTTATGCTCTTTCTGCTTTGCCATAATATTCAAGATTAATTTTCAGCGGATTACCTCCGCGACGGGGAACCACTTCACTACATTTCCAGACGCACTCCGAGGCGAGGGTAATATTCATAGGCCACAAAGATAATCACTTTTCTTGGTGTTGCGGCCAAAAATGCTTAAGTTTGTCAATTACAGCCATTCAGGGCGAATATATTTAAATATTCAATATTATGAAAAGACGACTTATTCTGGCGGCGACGGCCGTCATCGCGATGTTCCTTGCGGGATCGTGCGCGAAGTACAAGTATGAGACGGTCAAGGGGGACCCGATGAAGACCAAGATCTACACCCTTGACAACGGGTTGAAGGTTTATATGACCGTCAACAAGGAGACTCCGCGCGTGCAGACCTACATCGCGGTCAAGGTCGGCAGCAAGAACGACCCGAAGGAGACGACAGGACTCGCCCACTACCTTGAGCACCTGATGTTCAAAGGCACGGAGAGCTTCGGAACCTCCGACTACGCCACCGAGAAGCCGATGCTCGACTCCATCAAGGCACTCTTCGAGGTTTACCGCACCAAGACTGACCCGGAGGAGCGCAAGGCTATCTACCACCAGATCGACTCAATCAGCTACGAGGCGTCCAAAATCGCCATTCCTAATGAATATGACAAATTGATGTCCATCATCGGAGCCGACAACACCAACGCATTCACTTCCAATGATATGACGGTCTATCAGGAGGACATCCCTTCCAACGAGATCGACAACTGGGCGAAGATCGAGGCAGACAGGTTCATCCATCCGGTGATCCGTGGATTCCACACCGAGCTGGAGGCCGTTTATGAGGAGAAGAATATGAGCCTCACGCAGGACAACCGCAAGGCTATGGAAGCCATTGACCTGGCACTGTTCCCTCACCATCCTTACGGACTCCAGACGACCCTCGGAACCCAGGAGCACCTGAAGAACCCTTCGATCGTCAACATCGAGAACTACCGCGCGAACTTCTACGTGCCTAACAACGTGGCCATCTGCGTGTCCGGAGACTTCGACCCTGACACCTTCGTCGCCACGATCGAGAAATATTTCGGGGAATGGAAGCCGAACCCTGACATCAAGTACCTTGAATATGAGCCTGAGCAGGCCATCACCGCTCCTGTGCAGAAAGACGTTTACGGACTCGACGCGGAGTTCGTGATGATGGGCTGGAGGGTTCCTGGATCCAACGACTACCTAAGAAGCGAGGTCGGTGACATTGTCGGCGACATCCTCTACAACGGAAAGGCCGGCCTTGGAGACCTGAACCTCATCCAGGCGCAGAAAGTCAACACGTTCTACGGATTCAACTACACCCGTCCTGACTACGGCGAGTTCCTTCTCGTGGGCTATCCTCGTGAGGGACAGACCCTTGAGCAGGTACGGGACCTCATCCTTGAGCAGGTGGCCAAACTCCGCAGCGGAGACTTCGACGAGAGCCTGATCCAGTCCACGCTCAACAACTACAAGCTCTCGAATATGCGTCAGCTTGAAAGCAACGAGGACAGGGCGATGAGTTTCGTGGAGTCATTCATCAACGGGCACAACTGGAAGGACGACGCGCTCCAGATGCAAAGATTGGAGAAAGTCACCAAGCAGCAGATCGTGGACTGGGCCAACGAACACCTCGGAGCCAACAGCTATGTGGCTGTCTATAAGCGAATCGGAGAGGACAAGGGCATCGAGAAGATCGCCGCTCCGGCCATCACCCCGATCGAGACCAACCGTGACAGGCAGAGCGAGTTCCTGACCGAGATCCAGAACACTGAGGTCACCCCTATCGAGCCTGTGTTCGTGGACTTCTCCAAGGATATGTCAAAGGGCAGCATTGCCGAAAGCATCGAGCTTCTTTACAAGAAGAATGAGATCAATGACATCACGACTCTGACCAGTGTGTTTGACCGCGGAACCCAGAGTGACCCTCGCCTCGATCTGGCGTTCGACTACCTGGGCTACCTCGGGACTCCGACCAGAACAGCGGAGCAGATAAAGAAGGAACTGTACGAACTCGCTTGCTCCCAGAGACTTTCCTGCGGTCCGACCCAGTCCTACATCGGCGTGAGCGGACTTGACGAGAATGTCGGCAAGGCGATGGACATCGTGGAGGATTTGATCTTCAACGCGCAGCCTGACACGGCTATCCTCGCGGAGCTGAAATCAGACATATTCAAAAGCCGCTCCGACAACAAGCTGAACCAGAGAGCCTGCTTCAGCGCGCTCCAGAAGTTCATCTTCTACGGCCCTGAGTTCATTAAGAGGACCACCCTCACCAACGAGCAGATCGCGGCCCTCACTTCCGAGGAACTTCTCCAGGCGGTCAGAGACCTGTACGCCAAGAAGCACGATGTCCTCTATTACGGTCCGTCTGACGAGGCCGCGGCCAAGAAGATGATCGCCGAGCATCACAAGATCAGCGAGAATCCGGAGCCTCTTGAGAGAATCCACCCTCAGGCAAGACAGGTGGCCGCCAGCGAGGTGTTCATCGCCCCTTACGACGCCAACCAGTTCTACTATCTGCAATATTCCAACAGAGGTGAGAAGTTCAACACCGCCAACGATCCTGAGGCAAGGATGTACAACTCCTACTTCGGCAGCGGAATGGGTGCGATCGTATTCCAGGAGATGCGTGAGGCCAGAGGCCTTGCATATTCAGCGGCGGCATACCTCGGCGACCTTGGCTACAAGGACTGCGACTACATCTTCTACGCCTTCATCGCCTCGCAGAACGACAAGGCCAAAGAGGCCGTAGAGGCGTTCGACAGCATCATCAACGATATGCCTGAGTCGGAGAAAGCGTTCGAGGTCGCCAAGACCGCCCTGCTCACCGGCATCCGCACGAACAGGACAACCGGCATCGATGTTCTCTACAAATATCTTGACCTTCAGGACTATGGCCTCACCGAAGACCGTGAGAAGGCCGTGTTCGAGAAGGTACAGAATATGACCCTCGCCGATGTCAAGGCCTTCCAGGAGAAATGGATCAAAGACCGCAGGTACGTCTATGGATTCCTCGGCAAGAAGGAAGGCTTCGATATGGACTTCGTAGGCTCGCTCGGTCCTGTCACCGATCTCACCCTTGAGGAAATCTTCGGCTACTAACGGATGAGCAGAAAACCTCAGAACAAGCTGCGGGAGGCGATCCCCATCCCTCCCCCGGCTCCACTGCCTGAACCTGAGGACATTGACTTCGGGAGCATATTCAATGAATATGCCTCAGGAGCCATTGATCTGATTGTCGTGCTCGGGCCGACGGCCTCCGGGAAAACCCGGTTCGCTGTGGATCTGGCGCACAAGTGCGGCAACGGGGAGATTCTCTCCGCCGACTCCCGCCAGGTCTATCGCGGGATGGACATCGGCACCGGAAAGGACCTTAATGAATATGGCGATGTCCCCTACCACCTTATAGACATCGTGCCGGCAGGGACGAGATTCGACCTCTACCAGTGGCAGCAGGCCTTTGAATATTCCTACAAAGACATACGTGACAGAGGCAAGACCCCGATCCTGTGCGGTGGCACCGGGCTTTACATCCAGG
>CAVCRL010000173.1:0-5641 GCA_963604455.1 Lachnospiraceae bacterium
CCGTCCTGGCCGACTTCAACGAAGAGGCAGACCGGATTGATGAAAAGTACCGCTCTCGCGCTGATTCACCTGATGATAGAACTGTTTTCTTAGATGAGTTCAGGGAGTCTTGATGTCGTAAACATATTTTATGGTAAAGAGATAAAATGAGAAAACATTATGTGTCGATTGGATGATTTAATCGGGAGGATCGAAAGTGAAACGCTTGACAAAGGTGAGATTATCCCCAAAGAAGGAGTGATTGTTGTGGACTCCATAGAGGAGTTTATGCGATCGAACCAAGCGGTACACCTAAAAGACCTGGACGAGAAACTGAAGTGTTGCTGGATGGTATCGGACTTTAATATTTCTGGCCACGCATTCTGTTTGAATGATTTGACATTTTGCTATGAAAGAGTTGACAGATGATGAGATCAAGAATCTTCCTTTTTTGACAGAGGAAGAAATAATCCTTTCCAAAGAGGCTGCTATCGAAGAAACAATTAGGCTTTTTCTGGAAAAGGCAAAGAAAACGGACGAATTATATGATAAAGGTCTTTTGAAATGAAACGGTTCATCGGACTGGTATAAACGCAGCTTCTGATCGGTTTGGTGAACTGCTTTATGCTTGGCTAATGTCTGGATATGAAAGAAGAAACATATTCATTGACCGATGTTGATGAGCTCATGGAATATATGTGGCTGAAGCCTGACAGGACGGGGCTGAAGGTGGATATATTCGTGGATGATTGCGGGTCTTATGAAAGGTATGGGCATCCGCTGCTTCTGTGGGCGAGAAATGGTTATGGGCGTGAAGTGTCCGAATTTATTCCTTTTCTTGTTTCGGACCAACCGGTGATTCTAAACTCAGGAATTGACAGTCGGATCTCGGAAGAGGATGTGGTGGCGATTCAGGGCTTTATCCAACGGAATCTTGAGATCCTCGTCAAATTGCCCGCCGATCTGATCAGTCAGATTAACTTCGTTGAATCTGTGAAAAAACATTGTGTCGATGATGAACAGGTTTAAGCGTGGCTGATCGGCGGTAAACTTAAAGTGTATAATTTTGAAATATAATTGATTATGGTGCCTTTAAAGGAAAGCGGTGAACTGGATATCGAACGGATTAATGAACTGCCGATAGAAGAATATATGGACGTAATAGGTGGATTGACCGAAGAACAATACAAAGAATATATTTCCAATCTGCCAGTTAATGAATCAAAAGAACCTGTCCGTGCGGTAGTGGTTGACTATACATTAGAAGAAGAATTAGAAAGAGGAAGTGTTCTTGCAGAAGAATTTATGAAGAAAATGCGCAAGAAGTATTTAGGGGAATGAAAAGACTTCGTTTAAATGATAATATTTATCATTAGCTACTTGGGGTGAGGAAAATATATGAATCCCTTGACCATTGGAGAATCTTCGTGGTTGATGTTATCCACAACTGCATATCATTGAACGAATTTCGGCAAGGTTCTCGATTTGGGCAATTATCGCCTGATATATAATGCGCTGTAAATGAATATATTCGTAAATGCTGCCCTCTGAATTTGACTGCCAGCTTTTGATAACTTGTTGTGGCTGAAAGGGTGGAGTTCCACACTCTGATTATCAGTATGTTGCGAAATTCTGCCCTCCGGAGATTCAAGTGGTGGAGTTACCCTTGGCTGGGCACACCTTGCCAAAGGTAATAATCTATTGACCTTGATGAGGATAATCAAGTTGCTGGAGCCACCATCAGCGGAGCCGGGCGATGGTCTCTTCGAGGGAGTAGGACTGGTATATTCCTTTGGCTTCGGTGTAGCGCTTGTTGATCGCCATAAAGGGGCGCCAGAGTTCGGCGAAGGAGCCGGAAAAGCTGACGTTTTCAGTTTCTCCGTTGCGGGTGACGGCGTTGCATCGGTTGATGCCGGAAAGGGGGCTTCCGGCCAGATAGTAGGTAAGGGCGTGGATCTCTCCGTCTTTCTTGATCACGGATCTCTCGCAGCTGGCCCACCATTCAAGATAGACTCCGAGCGTGGCATCGCTCAGGCCGGAAGTGCCGGAGTAGGCGAGGTTGTTCCGGAACGGTAACGGGGTAAGGAACATACGGCTGTCGGATAGGATCCGGTCACGATGCTCGTAGAGGAAGAAGGCTTCCTTATAGAACAACTCCCTCCAAGGCTCCTCGCCTGTCTTGCGCGGTGCCTTCGCAGACATATTCCCAATCTGAAGGTGTTCTCCGGTCGTGTCAAGCTCAAGGCCAACGTCTGGCTTGATGTCATCAGGTGCTTCCGCCTTTGGATAGCATTCAAGAATATTCCCGTTCATCAGCAGGATCTTCCCTTCAGGGTGAAGGATTTCTGTCTCGTTGTTCGCTGTACTCATATATTCATTGTTTTATGGAAAGGCGCTTGGAACTTGCAAAGATTTATAATTACTGTGCGCAAACCTTGGTGACAAAATTAAAATTATCAAGCGTCATCCAAGTATAGTACAAAGTTATTCAGGAATCCGCAACCAAAATCAAAGCAGCTTCTAAGAAAATGGTTGCGTTTTGTTGATTGAAAGTGTATTCAAGATGCAGTTTCCAGCACCGGCCACTATGGCTGTGGGCGATCAAGAATGAATATAATAACAGAAATATGACCTATATGCTAAGATTTGAGAAAATAATCCTGAATATTCCGCATAGTTCGGATCGGATGCTTCCACGGCGGACCGAGGCTGCTGATGGCACGCGCGGCCCCGAACGGCTGCCGGATGTCGCCTTGGCCAGTAGCCAGAAGAACTCGGCCGGGCTGCCTTCGGTAAGCGGCTGGACGGATCCGGCGGCCATAGCGAAGGAGGTGCGCCGTTGGACCGATTGGTACACGGATTCGATGTTCAGGCCTGATGCGGACCTGGCAGGCAGGGTCGTGCCTGTCGTGTTCGGCTTTTCGCGTTTCTGCATTGATGTGGAAAGGCTTCTTGACGACCCTTTGAACGCCGCCGGCCAAGGCATCCTCTACGAAAGGTTCGGCGATTGCCGCCGCCTGATCTCCGGACGGACCACCTTGATGAATGAATATCACGGATTCATCTCGCGCCTGTCCTCTGAGTTGGCTCCCGGCTCGCTCATCATTGACTGCCACTCGTTTCCGTCGGATCTCGCCGACATCGACATCTGCATCGGCTATAATGACGATGCCAGCAAGCCTGAGCAGGATTTGATCGACAAAGCGGCGCGCCTGTTTGATCGCGCCGGATTCAGGGTTGGCCTGAACAATCCATATTCAAACTCGATAACTCCCAAGAAACCGATTGATTACAAATCCTTGATGATCGAAGTCAACAAGCGTTGCTATATGAATGAGGGCACTTTGGCGCGGACGGTAGGCTGTGGCATCATTTCGGGGCTTGTCAACGACTTCTACCGTCTGGCACTGGCATAGAAATGAATATCTCCGTGTGTGTGAAGGCGCGTTTCGCTCACGATGATAATTTTTTTTCTTAATCGTTTTTAGCATATAGGGCATCGAAGGTGTCTTACTAATGTAAAACATATTTATGCTCTATGAAACTAAAACTCATAACAAAACTCATTCTGGTTGTTCCGCTGCTTCTTGGCGGGACCGCTTGCCAGAAACAGACTGAGTCTGAGGTGCACGACACTGTCGTCATCAAGACTACGTTGGCCGCCAAGACACCTGTCACACTGGTGGGAGGGGGAACCGATCAGATCACGATCAGCGCCACGTGTGACTGGTCGCTTGAAGGTGAGGACTGGTTCACGATCGAACCCGCTTCCGGCAACAAGGGCGTCAGTGAATCAACCATCACCACCCAGCCTAACACGACAGGTGCGGACCGTACAGGTACAATCCGTCTCAAGGCCGGATCTTACACAAGTACCTACACATTCACCCAGGCGGGCAAATAATGAAGGGCGAAGACTACAGACGCATCCTGGATTTCTTCTTCAGTGGTGTTGAGGTCTCCGAGGAACTGAAACAACGGTACCTCGGATGGCTTGCCGCATATGGAGATGAACCGGAGGTGAAGGCTTTGCTTGAGGAATATTGGGACTCGGTCTCTTCGGACTCTCCTGATTTCGACTTGACGGCCGGACTGGAGAGGCTTATGGCTTCGTTGGGAGAGGATGAAGCTTCGATGGGCTCGGCGACCAAAGCGGGTTCGGCGGCTGATGGAAGTTCTGTGACAGGAACAGGTACTGTGACCGGAAATAGAGCGCTCCCTGAGCCTGTGGTTCGACAGAGCTCACCAACCATCGAAGGGACTGACTCTACGGCCAAAAGAACCGGCTGGCTGACCAGACTTCTTGGCGTGAGACCCTTGCGATACTGTGCAACCGCCGCCGCAGCCGTGGCGATATTCATAGGAGGCGCGACAATGGCGAGACTGAATATGGCTCCCGAAAGGGAGACCGTGCTCATAGCCTCGTCCGACAACGCCGGCTCCTACACCTTGCCTGACGGCACGCGCGTCTGGCTCAACCGGGACGGCAGGCTGTCCTACAACCAGGACTTTGGCAAGAGCGAAAGGAATGTCTCCATCGACGGCGAAGGCTACTTTGAGGTCACCAGAAATGAGGACTGCCCGTTCATCGTGAATATGCACGACAACCTTCAGGTCAAGGTTCTCGGGACGACTTTCAATGTGGTCAGCGACCCTGTCGGGCATTCCGCCGAGGTGATTCTCCGCAGCGGCTCCGTGCAGGTCTCAGACACCGAAAGCAAGGAACTCGTCATCCTCAAGCCTGACCAGAAATATTCCTGGGACAGGGGAAGGACTGAGGTCACGGCGGTGAACGCCGATGACTGCTGCCGCTGGTATGAGCATCGCCTCGCATTCGACAATGTGAAGCTCGGCGACATTCTGGAAAGCCTGTCGCACAAGTACCAGATGAAGATCGCGGCTGACCTCGGCAACCTGAAGGACAAACGTATGTCATTGACGGTCAAGGATGAATCCGTCGATGAGATTATGGAGATCCTCTCAACCCTCCTTCCGGTCCGCTGGGAGCGTCAAGGAAAGACAATCACAATTGATAACAAAACCAAAAACACTAATTATTAATGAAAGGAATATCTAACATTCTTCCTTCATTCACCAGAACCGTGCTTTGCGTGCTGTGCGCACTCGGGCTCTCGCTCGGCGCGTATGCCCAGAGCAGAACGGCGACCGTGAATGTCAAGGATGTGACAGTCAAGGAACTCCTGAAGGCCATCGAGGCTGGTAGTTCCTACACTTTCGCCTATGTGGACACCGACATTGACCTTGCTGGCAAGGTTTCGGTCACGGCGAAGAACGAGGACATCGAAGCTATCCTGAAGAAGGTGCTTCCTGGTGTCAAGGTCGAATTCAAGGACCAGAAGATCCTTCTGAGCAAAAAGGCTCCTGAGGCCAAGCCCAAGGCCGTTAAGCCAACCGGTCCGAAAGTCATCACCGGAAAGGTCGTTGACAAGTCCGGACAGCCGGTGATCGGCGCTATGGTCATCGAGCGAGGCACCAACAACGGAACCGGAACAGACCTTGACGGAAACTATGAGCTCAAGGTCAAGAGCGAGGATGCTGTCCTGGACGTTTCCATCATCGGCTACAACAGCGCCTCCGCGACATTGACCGCTGGCCAGTCCAAGGCCGATTTCGTACTTGAGGAAGAGGCCATCAAGCTGGA
>CAVCRL010000174.1:0-5578 GCA_963604455.1 Lachnospiraceae bacterium
TATTAAATATTTTAATTGTTTCTGAATATTAGTAGTCAATGTATTCGTAAAGAGAAATCTCTGAAAGGGTGCACCAACCGAGCCATCCCCAAGGGATTCCCCAAGACTGCTTGTTGATGTCGATTCCGGTCTCATCTGCTTTTGCGGCGTACCACCAGTATCCGTTTCCGGTCATCGCGAAGCGGTAGTAGCGGGCAGGGAAGGTTTCGTCTTCGTTGACACTGATGATGTCGCCTTGCGCGAGTTCCTCGAAATAGTCTCCGTCCTTGTATTTGGCGTTGAACTCTATGATCTTACCGACATTGTTCTTGCTGCCGATTTTTACCCATCCGTCCTCAGTGCCAAGAGGCTCGGCACCAGTCGGTGTCTCATTCTTCTTGTAGGCATAGATATCGTAGGTAAGAGGGGTCTGTGCCTCAAACTGGTAGTAGTGGTAGGTAACGAACTTGGCGAGGTTGATCCTGCGTCCTGCGTCGATCGTGAATGTCATCGGATGATCCTGAATCTTGTAGTCTGCCATTGAGAAACTGAAACTTTTGTAGGAAATTCCGGTAGGTTTGTCTGGATCACCATCCTTGAATGTGTTGTACTTGCCTTTGTAGATTGTCCACGCACCATCGAACAAGTACTGTTCGGTTCCAGCGTCCCACTGTGAGTCTCCGGTGAGCGCTATAGGCTTCATTCCGGATTTCTCAACCAGCTGAGTCGTTACAGGTGCGATAGGCTGTACAGTGGCCACATACTTGAAGTTGGCATAGTCCGGGCTTGTGAAAGTTATTTCAGCCTTAACGTCCGGATTAAGAAGGTCCGCAAGATTCCCGTCGAACACAAGTTTCTTGGAGGTCTTGTCATATTTCTTCAACCAAGCTCCGTTCTTTACAGAATATGTCCAGTCGAAGTTTGCGTCAATGTTGATCTTCAGTTGGTTGCCACGGATTCCGAGATCGATGCTCTCTGGAACCTCCGCACTGAACTTGAAGTAGTTTACAGGCTTTACAGTCGCCTTGGCAAAGAATGTCGGGTCTGAAGGAGATGTGAACTCAATCTCTGCCGGGACATTCTCGTCGAACGCGACAGAGGGGTTCAACTGGAATATCAACTCTGACTTTGTCTTGCTGAATTCCTTGAGCCAGTCGCCATTCTTGATTGTGTACACCCAGTCGTCCGCAGGATCGGTCAAGTTAATTGTGAGCGATTCACCTTTCTTGACTTCCACACTTTCAGGACAATCCACATTCATATTCACAATAAACGCAGGCTGGGTCACTTCCACCCTTTCCACAATGCTTCCAGCCGTGAATTCGAGCACTGATGAGCGGTCAAGCCCAGTGATGTTACGCTCTGCGATAAGCCTGATTTCGGTCTCACCTTCGCCGACCTTAGGTGTGATCTTGAACCACTTGTCGGAGATGGTCATCTTCCACTCCACATTGGATGACACCGTGAATGTGATGTCGTTGGCGTCGGACGTGAGTTCGATTGATTTCTTCGAAGGAGTGACGTACCCGTCCTCCGTCTTGTTGCAGCCCACGGCCGCGACAAGTGTTGAGAGGACTAATAGTATTATATTCAGTCTTTTCATCATATTCAATGATTATTCGTGATTACTCATCGATGTTGTATTGCCATACCTCCAATTCGCAGACGGAGTATGCGTTGACATTGGATGGCTCCTTCCAGTTTGAGTCGATCTTGTCTTGGAAGATTGACATAAAGTTCTTTATTGACTTCACGCGGTAGTATCTGGCTTCCGGAACATCAGCATAATTGAACTCAACGGTCATTCCTTCCGAGAATATAGGATCTGTACTGTCCCCAGGGAGGCTTGATGCCAACTCAAATCTGTCGGAGAAGTCTGCCGAAGCGATGAGTCGCCAGTTTCCCCAGTCTCCAGACGGCTCGCCGTCAAGTGTCCAGGCATAGATCTCAAACTGTGCACCTTCAATTCTGGTATAAGGCCAGTAAGGCCAGAACACCATCTTTGCGACTCTCATCTTGGATCCGAGATCCACTGTGTAGGCATTGCCGTATTTCTCTCCATTAGAACCGGTAAGATCATCTGTGCTCATCTGCCATCCGAACGACCTGTAGCCGATTGAACTCCATTGGTGATTGTCCTCGTCAGCAGTCGGCTTGGCTGTCATATAAATGCCATCGAAGAGGTGCTTAGGCAAAGAGCCGTATTTACCATCGGGATCTGTGGTGGTGCTCATCTTTGCCGGGTTTGCATCGCCTTCGAGTCCGGTGATGACCGAGCATAGTGTCCTGTCAACTTTGATTGTAGCCGCCCTGAATGCGGTCATCGAGTAGGTGACATCCTCTTCGAGGTTGTTTACAACAAAACTGTAGGCCTTGTTGGCGCTGAGGTCTGTGGTCAATTCCTCTACCGCTCCTTCCTTGAGGACTACTCTTGAGGGGTATACCATCTTAACCGTCACTGCAGAGAAATCCTTCGTCTCTTTGAACACAAAGGTGACAGTGTGATTGTCATTGTCAACCACACCATCCACAGTCTCGTCACCTGCCGTTGCTGTGGCTGACTTGACAAGCTGTGTCAGAGGGTATTGTGGAATCTCGGTGTCGAACTTCTTCTCAATGTCACAAGATGCGACACCGAGGCTTATTGACACCATTATCATTAAAGTTTTGAATAAACGTTTCATCTTTAAATATGTTTAAGTTTCTACCACCAAGGATTCTGGGTAAGTCCAGGACTGTTGTTGATTTCCTTGTAAGGGATAGGAAACAGGTAGAACTGCTTCTTGAACTCTCGCGTCTCGAAGATGGTTCTCTTGTAGAATTCCGTACTCTTGAAACTGTTGGTCTCAGGGTTGCCGGCACGCGTGGAAAGTCCCCACACAGGACCGTAATCTCCGAATTTTCCAACTTCATTCGCTGTCACTGTGTTGGCAGAAGGATCAAGGCAAAGAAGACGGCGGTGGCAGGTGAAGAAGCGGTCGCCCTCGAAGTTCAACTCGATTTGACGCTCCCTGAGAATATACTTGCGCTGTGCGTCCTTGTCACCTGTAATCTCAGGATAGGTGTCGAATATGCTCGGCAGACCTGCTCTTTGGCGAATAAGATCCCAGTACTTCTTGATGTCTGGATTTGTAGGATCATATTCGTTCAGTGCCTCCACATAGTCAAGAAGAATCTCGCCGTAGCGGATGTAGACCGTGACATAATTCTTGGAGAACGTCAGGTTCGAGAAGTCTCCGGGGATGATCCTCTTGTGCGTCAGAAAACCGCTGTGAGGATAGTAAGTGATGTTGTCGTTGTTGGACATTCCTCCGTAGTAAAGTTCAAGGCGTCCCCAGCCATCCTGCTGATCCTCACGGTTGTTGAAAGCGTTCATCCATTCCTTGTCGGAAGGAAAGAATAACTGGACTCTGTGGTTGTAGTTGATGGAAGCGTAGAATCGAGGCTCACGGTTGGCAAACATATTCCAGTCCCCTTTTGAATGTCCCCAACTGTCGAGTTTCTTCAAGTCGTCTATAAGATCCTTTCTTCCTTCTTCTGTGGACTCGTCGAATTTTGGCTGTCCGTCAATGATAGGATTGTAATGAGCCCCGTTTGATGTTGCGAATCCGCTTTCGACATATCCGGATTCCGGGTCTTCGATGCCTCTCCCGTTTTCCATATAGAATGCATCAACAAGCCGCAGGGTAGGAGCGGTGCCGCCATTGAACTTATGCTTCCCGTTCACAGGAAGGGTGTGGTACAAATATCCATATCGAGGAGGATAATCATTCCATGCGCTTCTTGCCTGTTGGACTGTGCCAAAGATGATCTCCTCGTTCCATCCTGTCATCTCAATGTTGTAATAGGCCTTGTAAGGGTTATAATTCTCTGAGTTGACGTCGTTCTTGTCCCCGTAGTATAGTCCAAGACCGGTTTCGGATTGATGCTTCTCGGCAAGGTCGATCACGGATTTCGCCGCTTCCGCAGCCTTTCTCCATTTGTTTTCATCGTAAGATCCTGCAACGAGAGGATTTCCGTCCCTGTCGCGGAGAAGGGAGTAGTAGTCGGCGTTGCCGTTCCATTGAGGTGATGCCGCAAGAAGAAGTACCTGGGCTTTTACAGCGTTACAGGCGACTTTGGTCGCGCGCCCGAGATTGACATCCGAGGATTTGTAGGAATATGGTAGGAGTTCGTATGCTTTGTCCATACACTCGATGATGTAATCGACGCAATCATCAAATGAGTTGCGTTGCATATTCCCGAAATCCGAAGTTTGAGGCAGGTCCTCTTTTACCAACACGATCGGGCCGTACTGGCGGAGAAGCAGGAAATAGTAGTAGCCTCTAAGGAATATAGCTTCGCCTGTGTACCTTGTCTTGAGGTCATTCGCCAACTCGGCGCAGCGTCCTACATTGTTCTCAAACTTGAAACTTGCCTTGATGGCCTTGTAATATCTTTCCCAAACATTGTTGGTAGGAGTGGTGGGGTCCCAGCTTCCGGATGTAAGTGCTATGAAAGGACTCCAAGGAAGGTCACATTCATCAGAGAGACCGAGCCAAAGGCCTTCCCAGTCTGACTCGACACAATTTTTCTCCGGCAGAACAGCATAAATATTTGTGAGATAGGAGAGGACTTCGTTGCGATTTGTCCAGACCTTCTCTTCGGTTTTCATGTCATCCGGCATCTTGTCAAGGAAGTTGCACCCTGTCAGGAGAAACGCCGAGGTGATCAGTATAAGATATTTTTTCATCGCTTTCATCGTTTAGAATGTGAACCTTACGCCAAAATTGAACTTGCGTGTAAGAGGATACCTGCTACCATCGCTTGAGCCGGTCTCCGGATCCCACATATCCCAAGCTGAATGCATCCATAGATTGCTTCCGACAAAGTACAACCTGAATGCCTGGCAACCACATTTCTGAAGCCAATCACCCTTGAATGTGTAGCCGGCCTCGACATCGGACAGCCGGATAAGACTTCCATCATAGATGGTTTTCGTTGACATCTTTTGGTTGTTCGTGTTAGGATATTCAGTGAGTCTTGGATAAAACGCGTCAGGATTGGGATTATCAGGAGACCAACGGTCAAGGGCTTTCTCGAAGAGGTTGCCCTGCTTGACTCCACGATGGAACGGGAAGAATGTGCCGCCGAGAGAGTACGTGACGTTGGCCTGTCCCCTGAAGAACACTCCAAGGTCGAGTCCTTTCCAGGTCAACTGAGCACCGAAGCCATAGTTGATTTCAGGAACATTGGAATAGCCGATTGCCACGACATCGTGGTCATCAACAACCCCATCCTTATTGTAGTCCAGGTACTTGATGTCACCGGGAGCCAGGTCTGGAAGATTAAACTGGGATGGGCTGAGATCAATCTCGTCCTGATCTGCAAAATACCCTATGGCGATGTATCCGAATTTCTGGTTCAGCGGATGCCCCTTGGCGAGACGCCAACTGTCAGTCTTTACCTGATCGCTGTCAATGACGTTGTTGCGGGCGAAAGAGAAGTTCCCGTAAATGCGATAACCTACAGGGCCTATGTGGTGGTTCAATTCTCCTGTGAATTCGAATCCTTGGTTGTCCAGGATGCCCATATTAGCAAGAGGAGCCTTGTTCAGTCC
>CAVCRL010000175.1:0-5558 GCA_963604455.1 Lachnospiraceae bacterium
TGGAGGAGATGAAGAAGGAATATGCCGCCGAGGACATCAATGACATCGACGGTGTGAAGATCAGTTTCGAGTCGAAGCGTCAGTGGGTTCACCTGCGCCGCTCCAACACCGAGCCGATCATCCGCATATATTCAGAGGCCCCGACCCTCGCCGCCGCCGAGTCGCTCGCAAATGAGGTCATTGCAATAGCTAAAAAGGTTATTGATAACAAATAAAGAATATTATTACCTCCTTGCAACCGTGGCCACCCTCGGCCTCGTAAGAGGGGGGACCGCTCACTTTGTGAGCGGTGGGGTCGAGCGAAGCGAGACGTTGCAAGGAGGTAATAATATTCTTATAATCACGCAATTAAAATAATCATAAATAAAATATGTTTTCGTTTAGGACGACGGCTCTGGAGGATCAGCTGGACAAGGCGCTGCTGGACGGGCGGGTCGGGTGCTTCTGCACCCAGAACTGCTGGGACACGGCGCACGGGAGGTATATGTACGATCTGTTCACGGAGCTAGGGAACCTGAAGGCAGTGTTCAGCCCTATGGGGGCGGAGCTGACTCCGGGAACGAACCATATCTCGTTTGAGGCGGACGCGCTGAAGGAATTGGATGCGATCGTGGTGGAGATTCAGGATGCGGGGGCACGGTACTTCAACTACACGAAGGACGTGTTCCACTTGATGGAGATTCTCGCGGCGATGGAGAACCCGCCGTCCCTCTACATCGTGGACCACATCAACCCCGCCGGCAGAATCGTAGAAGGCTCGATGCCCTCCGGCATGGTCGAACCGCACACACCGAAAATCGCCCACAGGCACGGGCTAACCCTCGGTGAGCTCTGCGACCTCTGGTACAACGAGATCGGAGCCACCTTCGCCCTGCACGTCATATCAGCCCTGGCCAGCGACTCCACCCGCCAGCTGCTCCCGTGGACGATAGCCCCGGCCTCGGATATTCCTGGAATGTTCACCTGCGAGATGTACAGCGGCGGCGGCCTCTGGAACAACACCACCATCACCCCCGCCATCGGAACAGCCAGGCCTTATGAATATCTCGGAGCCCCCTTCATCCGGCACAACCGTCTGGAAGTCCTCCCCGCCCCCGCCGGAGTCCTGATGCGCCCCTGCACCTTCACCCCGTCCACAGGACGCTACGAAGGCCAGCGCTGCTACGGCTACCAGATAATGCTCCAGCCCGGCACTGAATATCATTCCCTGCTCCACACCCTCCAGCTGATGCGTTACTTCCTCGAAAGATACCCGCAGTTCGAGCTGCTCGAAGGTTTCGAGGCCAAGATCTCCGACGACGCTATGCTCAGTTACCTAAACGGCCAGATCCCGTTCCAGGAACTCCGCGAGCACGTCAAGCTGGAAGAGCAGAAATGGATCCGCAAAGCCAAACGCTACAGCCTCTACGACGACCAGCCGTACAGGATCAAGTAGCCACCGCTCAAGCAAGCCTCCTGGAAAGGTAATATGGAACAGACATAGAACAATGTAGAAAATGTTGGACCTGATTAAAGAATATATTATCAAATTCACGGACTTCGTCTGCGGATGGCCGCTGTTTACACTTCTGATAGGAGGAGGAATATTCCTGTTTATATATTCAAGAGCATTGCCGCTGAGGAAGTTGGGAATGGCGGTCAGCTCTCTGAAAATGAAGAAGAAAGGCGAGGGACAGGTCAGTTCCTTTCAGGCTCTGATGAACACCATCAGCAGCACAGTCGGAATGGGGAACATCGCCGGTGTCGCGATAGCACTATGTGTCGGTGGGCCCGGAGCCATCTTCTGGATGTGGGTCAGCGCTTTGCTTGGAATGGCCACAAAGTTCTTTGAGGGCACCCTCGCCGTAATGTATAAAGGTAAGGATGACAAGGGAGTAGCCCAAGGAGGGCCGATGTTCGTCCTGACCGAAGGAATAGGCAGGAAGATGAAGCCGTTGGCTGTGATGTTCGCATTCTGCGCTTTGTTCAGCGGTCTTCCTGTGATGCAGGCAAACCAACTCTCCGAGTCGTTATATTCAGTGATCCTTGAGCCGCTTGGAGTGCCCGAATCAAGATGGGTGTTTCTGGTAATCGGTCTTGTGATCGGCGGCATAGTGAGTCTCGTCATTTTTGGTGGGATAAAGCGGATCTCGCAGGTTTCATCGAAGATCGTACCGTTTATGGTTGGATTCTATTTCCTTATGGTGGTGGGCATTATGGTTGTCTATCACGACCGTCTGCCTTCCGTGTTTGAAGCCATCTTCGAAGGTGCTTTCTGCTGGAAGGCAGGTTTCGGAGCCTTCACCGCCGTGGCTCTGACCGGAGCGAGGAGGGCGATGTTCGTCAACGAGGCCGGTGTCGGAACCGCAGGGATGATGCACGGAGCCTCGATGAACGCCGAGCCGGTGAGGGAGGGGCTCGTGGCTATGCTTGGGCCGGCGATAGACTCAGGCTTTGTCTGCACCCTGTCCGCGATTCCGATGATTATGGCCGGCCTCTACAGCACGGACAACATAAAGGGACTGTCCATCGCACTGAACACATACGACGCCCTGATTCCTTTCGCAGGACGCTATCTTCTCGAATTCGTGGTGATCATCTTCGCCTTCTCGACGATGTTCTCATATTCCTACTACGGAACGATGTGCACATCTTACCTCTGGGGCACAAGAAATGCTCAGAAGTACCGCTACTTCTATGTCGCGACAATCGTTCTCGCAAGTGTCATAACTCTGGATGTCGCCGTCAGTTTAATGGATCTTGCCTTCGCCCTTATGGCCTTTCCGAATATGATCGCCGTCTTTTCCCTCGCCCCCAAGGTAATGAAAGAGGCAAGGCGACTTTGATGCGCCCCCCTTCACCGGCAAGAACACTCCAGACCTCCAATCGAGAATATTATGGCGTAGGTCTCTGGATGCGGTATCTGTGTGATATAGGGCCGCAAACCAACGCCGCACGGGAACCCGCGTCAATAACATCAGCAGCATTATCTTGCGAAAGTACTCCCAGCGTATGTTGTTTAGCCACCTACTGGGAAGCCGGAGCCCGATATCGTTCTATAATACTCCAAAACTCCAAGGTGTGCGAGTCCTCTCGCACCCAGAACAGCAAACCACTCATTATCAAGCAGAAGCACTTTCAGGTGCGCATAGTTTTTCGCACCTGGAACAGTGTGACGCCAACTGAACGCACTGTACCGAGCCCGCTGACTCCAACATTTACAAATCCAAAGAAATACGTAGACTTTATATCAACAATACACACTTTTTGAAACAGTACCTGCACATTATCTCGGAAATTTGTTCCTTTGTGTATTCCATAAGGTCAAATCTTTTTAAGTGTTTTGTTCTTTCCTTTTACAAATATCTTAAAAGTTATTGACCTTTCCTTTTTTATCTATTCAGACACACTTTTTGGGACACTATCTGCCCCTGAGGGGGGGGGAAACTATATCCTTGCCGTGAAAAACGGACAAGAAATCCGGCCTGAACAACCGGAAATAGATATAAAAAGGTATTTGTGATGAGTCAGACGCAGAACCTAAAGGGATTATTCAAATTGAAAACACTAAAACGACAATCTCTACATTAAATCAAGATTCCATCGTGTTTGTTGCCAGACAAATGGAACAATATCCAATCATAAAGAATTTCGGTAAGATTGTTCCAACTTGGCTCAAGTTGGAACAATCTTAAATCAAACATACTAGGTTTCCCCGCATATTTTATTTTTCTGAATAATTATTACATATAGACACTCTTTTTAATGTCTGCTCTAGCGATATTGATAACGCATATAAACTATGCGCACTAGCTGAGGAATATGAACAATAATCCAAAGTGCAAACATCCTTTAAAGAATTATATAATGACATACAGGATGAAACCAAACAATTGGTAGGAGCTATCGTTCTTAAGTCCTCAAAACTAATAACGAAAAGAGTCTGGAGATCAGTAAATGGTTGTACTTCATCATCAATAACTTTTCGATTACTCTCCACAGAATATAATTGATAAAATATTAATAGAAGTTGAGACAACTGGAGAGTTTTGAAACTTGCTATTTCTTCATTCTGTGCTGTTGTATTTAGCAAAATAAACATTGATTTATGCAAAGCATCAACCCCAATCTCAAAAGCCTTTTTATTATCATTAATATCAGACAACATCCTTATAACAAACGATGTTGAATTGACATAAACAACCAATCTATCAATTGTTTTAGATTTAGACAACTGATATACTTCGTCAGCCCTTGATAGAATGTTAAAAATTACATCTAATAATTTTGTTCTTTCGTTCTGAACATACAACGATGTTGCTACTTTTTGCAACATCAGTATTTCTTGTGCGATTTCGCGAATATCCTTATTAATGTTATCCATATAAGAAGTCTAATTATAATTCAATATTGATTTCTATAAGTATATTATCTACTATTGAGTATTTATCGATACTTCATAACAATCAATATAAACATACAAATCATATACCCACCTATATCACATAGTTATGGAGGGTGTGCGTAATTGAACTCGCCTTGATTTCTAACACAACTACTTAGAAACATCATACAACTTATAAATGCTTTCATAATCTCCAATAGCAATATATACATCCATTAATTCCGCAATTTCAACTCTTTTCATATTATTGGCTTTATTATTCTGAGGGTTAATTTCCAAAACACGAGTAAAACACTTAATAGCCATTTCAATTGCGTTTTTTCGTCGCATAATACAATTATCAATCGAGTTTATATATTTTAAATATAATTGCAAGTGAGTAAATAACCATCCTGCTGAGAAGGCTTGTATTTCATCCATTATTTCAACAGAAATATCACTAAAACAACATTCAACTATTGAAATATACTCCTGCGTATCAGTTCCAAATTTAAGTCCATAATCTAATAGGTTTGACAAGAATATAGCAATTTCTCCATAATTCATTTTATTACAACACTCCTTAAGATCAGACAAATAGGACATATCATTCTTAAGATAATATACCGCCGGTCGAAACCATTCAATTATATCGTCACTTGAGGCATAATGCGACCTTAACGCCAAGTATTCCTTACAGCATACCGGACAATGCGATTTGATAGAATAATATACGATCATTTTTCGCTTAATACAATCATAGTCTTCATATTGCGCAATACATTTAGCTAGTTTTTCATACAATTTCTTAGCTTCAATGTGAACGACAATTTCTTTTGCAAAAGAACTTGATTTATAGTTCCATATTTTCGTAATAGGATCAAGAACGAAATAATCACTAAAATAATTCATAATCATAGCAAAGGATACTGGATTCCAACGCCCTTTTGCGATCATCTCTAAATCATACTCCCTCAATCCTATTCGAGAAATCGCAATATATCCCAAAACCTCTATTACATTAGCATCATTGCAAACATCTTGTGCAAATCGGCTAATTATATAGAAAAATTGTCCTGAATTCTTTGATATTGACTGAATATATAAACCATATAAATATTCGTTTATTAAATCAATATTACTTTTTCCATTTTCGGAGTTTCTAATAAACCTATAATCAAACCGTGACAAGCCC
>CAVCRL010000176.1:0-5510 GCA_963604455.1 Lachnospiraceae bacterium
ATAATGACATAATCGTAAGTCTTGGCGCTCGTTTCCGTGATTATCGTATGGCGTTGCGTCTGACACAGAAAGAGATTTCCGAGCAGAGTGGTGTGTCGGTGATGACGATTGTTCGTTTCGAGCGGGGGGAGAGCGCATCGATACGGTTGGATAATTTCGTGGCGTTGATGCGGTCTATTCAAAAATTGGAGTGGATCGCTGAAATTATCCCCTCCATACAGACAAGCCTGTATGATGTCCAAGTGGGTAAAAAAGGATCAAATGGCAGAGTAAGAAAGCGTAGGGATGAAAGATAATGTGGTGACCGTATTCCTTTATGGGAAGGAGATATGCAGATTGATGTGGCAAGGTGGATACCGCAAGGGATTCGGAAAAGTAGGCTCCCTTGTGTCATTCAACCCTGAATATCATAGTTATGGCTTTGATGTGGATCCCCTCGGACCATTCAGGAGTTCGACTTATCTTGTACGGCGTGGATTGTCCGACATCTGCCGCCAAAATGAATATGAGGGGCTCCCAAGGTTCATCAGTGGTTCATTGCCGGATGATTGGGGGAATCAAGTGTTCACGAGATGGATTGACTCAAATGGGTTGAGGTCTCACGATGTCACACCTGTTGACAAACTTGCATTCATAGGCAAAAGGGGAATGGGGGGCTTCGAATTTGTACCCCAGATGTACAAACCGTCGTCAGATGAGGCGATAGTCCTGGGAGACCTGTATAGTTGCGCGAGAAAGATACTGACCGAGCGTGAGGATGCGGTTGTGAGTCTTGATGACAAACCAGGTATGAAGGATCTGATGTCTGTCGGTATGAGTGCCGGAGGTCAACATCCGAAAGCGATCATTGCTATTAACTGGGTAACTAAAGAGATAAGGTCCGGTCAGCTTCTCCTTCCGGAAGGATTCACTCATTACATTCTGAAATTCAAGGATTCCGACACCTGGCCTACTGCGGAGATTGAGTATGTCTATTATCTTATGGCAAAAGGATGTGGAATACAGATGGAGAAATCATCCCTTTTGGAAGCGGGCGGTGTGAATCATTTCCTTACAGAGAGATTTGACCGAAAAAATGGTAAGAAGATCCACTCTGCAACACTTCGTTCCCTTTATGGCGAAGTGACATCCTATAAAGATCTTTTCAGAGTCTGTAGAGCACTTCGTCTTCCTTATTGTGACATAGAACAGATCTATAGGAGGGCTGTGTTTAATTATCTGGCAGGAGTCACGGATGATCACGATCGGAATTTTTCTTTTACGATGGATGAGGCTGGTGTATGGAGATTGGCGCCAGCGTATGATTTGACTTTCACGGTCAATTATAAGAATCGGTTTATCGGAGACCGCCACGCGATGAGCATAGAAGAAAGTGACAGAAAGATGTCCAGAGATCAGTTGATGCGTCTTGCAAAAGAGAATGACATACAAGGTGCCGGAGACATAATAGAAGAAGTGACTGAATCGGTGATGATGTTCAGAAAGAATGCGCAGGGAATTGTCCCGCCTGAATATGCTGAACTGATCTCTCGGTTCATCCAAGAGCAGGTCGGCAACCTTTAATATTCCTGCAATCTGTTGTTTATTAATTCCTAAATACTTACATTTGAAAAAATAGAACGTTCCAAACACATTTCGCCGTATGAGAAAACTTTTGACATTTGCCCTGTTTATTTTACTTCCGGTTCTGACTGTTTTCGCGCAACAGCCGGACAGCGTGATCACGGAATTCCTTTCGGAGTCGGTCATCACTGAGGGAAACATAACGTACAAGGTGGACCGGACGACACACTTCTTCTCTTCTGAGGAGGTGAAGGCGGCCAGGGACGGGAGGGAGCTTGTTGCGACTGTCCCTAACCTGTTCATCGACAAACAGAGCAACACGCTGGCGACTCTGGCCGGCAAGAAGATTCTCATACTGATCAACGGAATCAAATCGACAGACGCTGATTTACAGTTGATTCCGGCCTCGAAAATCAAGAAGGTGGACTACTATGATGTGCCGCCGGTGCGGTATATGGATATGGCGGACATCGTTCTGAACGTCATTACCTCACGGCTCGACACGGGCTGGAACGGAAACGTCTATGCCAGAGTCGGGCAGATGTACTCCCACGGCGATGTGGCGCTCAGCCGTGTGAGCGGGAACAACAAGCTGACAGTCAATCTCGGAAGCCACTTCAACCACAAGCGCAAAGTCTGGGACGAGGAAAACGGCGAGTTCTCCTATCGTCTCGGGGATGATGAATATAAGTATGAATATTCCCAAAGACAGCGTGAGTGGGGGAACCAGTACAGCGGAGGCGTGGCCTGGCTCAATGGCAAGCCGGGAGACTATATGTTCCAGATCTCTGCTGACTATTCATTTTACAATAACAGGATGGGGCGTGACAGGGACATCGATTTCTCTCTCAACGGCTTAGAGAATCCGAGGTTTGGAGTCGCAAGCGATGATGTGACCACGATGAAGCCGACCGTGGATGTCTATTTCGAGAAGACGCTCTCCGAGGCGAGCACGTTGATGGCCGATGTGACGGCGACGTCATATTCAAATGACCAGAACGCGTTCACCTCCGAGACTGGAGCGTTCGAGGACATTCTTGACCTTGGCACCCGGAAGAACTCCGTCATCGGTGAGCTGGTATATTCATACGCCAAGGAGAATCGGACGTTCAACGCAGGCTACAAAGGAACGTTCGGGTTCCTGCGGAGCGACCTTGCGGGAAGCGGTGTCTCGAAGGTCCGGACCGGGCGGCAGAGGCTTTACGGGGAATATTCCTCCCGCCACGGATCGTTCTCATACCGTGTGAGTCTCGGTACCGAGAACAATATGAAGGCTGGTGATGACGGGTTCTCCAGATTCGCTTTCTCCCCGACACTGCTGTTCTCTTATAGGCTGAACAAGAGGAATATACTGCGTCTGCGGCTTGACTCGGAGACAATGATGCCCGACATTCAGCAGATGTCCGGCAACAGGATCCTGATTATGGAGAACTTCTACCGCAGGGGGAACGCCGATGTTCACAACAGTACCGGCTACCAGTCGAGGTTGATATATTCCTACAACATTCCCCGGAAGCTGATCGTCCAGGCGGATGCCCACTACAACCGCACCAGCGGCTTCCTTTACGATGCGTTCGTGCAGGATGTCGGGGCGTGGTACCTTGAGACGCGGAACGCCCATCATTACTCTGAGACTGGTATGAATATGATCGTGACCTATCTGCCTTGGAAGTGGCTGCGGCTGGGTGTGGACTTTTCCGCCGACCGTCAGACCATCAAGGAGACCGCTTCGAGTGAAGCGTACAGCGACTGGTTCTTTCCGGTTTATCTGAACGCATCCGCCGTCTGGGGCAGTTGGTCGCTTTCCTATCGCCAGACCTATGGTGGGAAGATGCTGGACGGTCTGTTCCGGAAGGGTTTGGAAAAGGTGTCGTACCTGTCCCTGTCCTATGACTGGAAGAACTGGCGGTTCGGAGCCCAGTGCCTGTTCCCGTTCTACGATGACAAGTTCTCCAACGAGACAGTCTCCATCGCTCCGGTCCGTCACACCACACAGACGAATCTCCGCACCAAGAACCGTGAGTTCGGCTTTACCATCTCCTGGTTCTTCCAACGTGGCAAGGAAAACTACTCCGCCAAGAGTCTTGAGAACTCGGACGCCGACTCCGGAGTGTTCAGGTTCTGATCTGACATATATCCCTCTGGATCTGGATAACTGGCCAAATTCAGAGGGATTTTTTGTGGTTGCTAAAGAGCCTCGACCTCCTCTAAAGAAAGTCCTGTGCAGGAGGCGATCGTTTCGGTGTCGATGTCTTTTGTTTTCATCGCTATAGCAATTTCCCGCTGTGCCTGCTGTTTGCCTTCCTGAACCCCTTCCCACTTTGCGTAGTTGATGGAGTTGATCCTGTCGCGTTCGGTCATCATATCCTTTTCGTATTGAATGGTTTCCTCGGGTGTGAAGTTGGCTCTTGTGGAAGCCTCGAAGTAGGCCTCGTAGGCCTTGTCGCCCCTGGCCCAGTCCGGCATCCTGTCCATCTCCTTCGACCCCGTCAGCAAAGATAACCAATAATCGGTCCCGTTGGTTATCCCTTTTGAGATTTTTTTGAACGCGTTCAGGTCGAAGAAGTGGTACTCCGGACTGGCCGGCAGCCTGTGGCCGGATGTCTCGTCCACAGTGTAATAGTGGAGGTCGTACCTGCCATTGATCCCGGTGATGGCCTCGGAGGCGAAGTTCAGGAACGCTATGGCGTACGTCGAGTGCAGGTTGTACTCCGCTGAGCCAACCTCACCCTCAAGCTGGGCGATGACCTTGGCCGTGTAATAGACCATCCTCTCCAGGAATGTCACCTGCTTGGCGTTCTGCATCTCCACGATGAAGTTGTTGTCCCTGTCATCGGTGGCCAGAATGTCGATGACGCACTTCTTGTCGTCCTTGTTCTCGGGGACGATCTCCGTGTTGAGGAAAGAGACGTCAACGATGTTGACATCCTTGATGATGCTGTTGAGCAGTCCGATTGTCGCGTCCTTGAACCTCTCGGTTCCGAAGATCCTCTTGAACGCGAAGTCAATGGTGGGATCCGCATAGATGTTCTTTGTCTTCATTGTTTAAGTGTTTATCTGCCTGCAAAGCTACGGCGAACTATCCGTGGAACAAATTATTCGACGGATAATGTGCATAATCACCGACTGAGGCCATTCAGCGGCAATATTCAAGGACTAGATTGGAATGACAATTTAAGAAAAATTTCCGTCCTTACGTTTGGCCTTCATCCGATTCCATTGAGCTTTAATTTATTGGCTTTTATACAGTGAACCGATCTGTCGAAAATAGTGCCGTGGAGCGAAATCAGTTGTTAGTTAACATATTCGTGAATCCTGCCAGTCAATTTGGGAGGGCGGGAATCTGTAATGGGTTGAATGTTAGAGGGTGACGCTCCACTTATTGACATCCAACTTGTTATGGATTACTGCCCTCCGATTTTGGAGAGTAGGAACTTGTAATTGATTGAAGGTCAGATGATGACGCTTCACGCAGTTGTGGTTGTTGTCTTTGCGGATGACTATTTGAATATTAATCTTTTAGCGTTATTGGGTAGAGCGGGTTCTGGCCCAGGGGATGACGTAGGCGGGGGACATCTTGCGGGACAGGAGGTCCTTCATATAGTCCATATAGGGGGCGACGTGGCTGAAGAACATCCTGTAACCGTCGCAGAGGGCGTTCAGGCCGGACTCGATCCTTAGGCCGCCTCTGCCTTGGCGGGACTCGTAGGTGTTGAACCTGTGCTTTGGGCATTCTCCGTTGCAGGCGAAAAGCCATTCGCACTTAAGGCATTTGGTGGGGAGCTTGTTCCGCTTGTCGATGCCGAAGGCTGTCTGCTTGTCCGAGCGCATCATCTCGGCGATAGGCTTTTCGGTGATGTTACCGAGAAGATAATCCTTATAGACAAAATGGTCGCAAGGGTAGAGGTCGCCGTTGTGCTCGATGACGGAATTGCCGCCGCAGGTCT
>CAVCRL010000177.1:0-5503 GCA_963604455.1 Lachnospiraceae bacterium
GCCGATGTCAATTCTTGATTCAAAGCTGTCATTACTCATAACCACTTCTCTTTGCACTGCAAATATACAAAAACTTCATAATGGTTCATCTTATTACAGTAAGATATCTTACTTTTATTGGAAAGCTGTTCTGAAGTGCATCTGCTAGGGTTAACCAGCAGATGAACCATCTCCACCGACTACATTGCCGGTGAGTCAGCGGCGAAATCTCTGAATATTCCGGGACAGTATTAGGCTAATAAACTCCGGAGCCGAGCATCTCGTCTTCGGCGGAGTACCAGGCGGCGAACTGGCCGTCGGAGATGCCGCGTTGCGGGGTGTCGAAGAGGATGAATATGCCGTTTCGCCTCTTGATCAGGAACGCGTCCTGGAGTGGCTGGCGGTAACGGATGCGGACCCGGTAGCGACGGATCTCGCCGTCTGCCATCGCAAGATCTGTCCTGATCCAATGAATATCTTGGGGCGCAATTCGTAAGCAACTGCGTGACAACCCCTTGTGGGTGTGCCCTTCTCCAACGTAGATGATGTTCCGCGGAACATCCGTGGCAATCACAAAGATTGAGTCCTTGTGTCCTCCGATGTTGAGGCCCTTGCGTTGCCCGATCGTGTAGAACTGCGCTCCGTCGTGCCGTCCGACAATCTTCCCGAAAGGATTCTCCTTGTATCTGGTCTTCTTGATGTGCTTTTTCCCGGCCCGGTAGGTCTCCGTCTCGAACTTGATGTCATCGTACCGTATCGGTTCGGACAGCCTCGTCAGTTCCTCATCGTTTAGATTCGCGATCTTTTCCATATCGAAGTCATTTCGGTGCGGGGCAGTCACTTCGACAGGCTCAGTGACCCGGCGGTTATTGAACGACTTCCCGCCGGAATCCTCGGAGGTATATTCAGTGATCATCATCGGCTCGCCGGGAGTCTTGAGGAGCGAGGCGAGGGTGTCGTGGATGAACCGATATTGCTCGCTCTGAGCGTAGTAGGCATCATAAACCTCTACCACATCGCCCTCGGCCGACTTGAGTTTCTGCTGCAAGAACGTAGGAAGATCCACCTTCCCGACGAAGCATATTCCTTGTGAATCTTTCTTGTCCGCGGATGGAAGGTCCGCCAGATGAGCCATCTGCCGCACTTCCGGCTTGGTAAGGTGGCCGATAGGGAATAGCGCCTTGCCGAGCTGCTCCTGCGTGAGCTGGCATAGGAAATAACTTTGGTCCTTGTTCGGGTCCACACCTTCCAGAATCCTCCATTGTGGCTGTCCGTCGATCACAACCTGCTTTCCGTCAGCGTCTAAAAGTGGAGCCCGGCGGCAATAATGCCCTGTCGCGACCATATCCGCACCCAATTTCTGGGCGGCCTTGAGGAAAGCGTCGAACTTTATCTCGCGGTTGCAGAGCACATCCGGGTTCGGGGTGCGGCCGGCGGAATATTCATTGAACATATAGTCAACCACCCGCTGGCGGTACTCTTTGGAAAGGTCCACGAAGTAGAAGGGGATGCCGATCTTGCGGGCGACCAATTCCGCCACAAAGCGGTCCTCCTCCCATTCGCAGTCGCCGTGCAGCGTCGCGTCCGCGTCGTGCCAGTTCTGCATAAACATAGCGAACACGTCATACCCCTGCCGCTTCAACAGCAGAGCGGCGACACTGGAGTCAACACCTCCCGAAAGACCAACGCAGATTTTCATAACTTACTTCTTCTCTCGCTTATAGGCGATTACGTCCTATTAAATGTATCTCACGTTCCAAGTGACTGCCCACTGAAAATCACTTCACGTTACCCCTACCCTAAATCCCTTCCCTCGGGGAAGGGGGATGTGCTTTGCACACCCCTTGGGCCTTTTACGTTACCCTATCCCTAAATCCCTTCCCTCGGGGAAGGGACTTGCTTTCACCGCAAGCGGTGAAGAGGCTTCGTGCGATAAGCGCCTACAAATTTACTCAAATGCTTGAATATGCACAATTTTTGCTAACTTTGAAAACTTGTGTATAAAGACCACTGAATATGAAGACAGTAAAACTGGACATCAATTATACTGAATATTCCTCCATCGAAGAGATGGAACCTCAAGACATCGAACTCGTGAAGGCCGCCATCGAGGCGCAGAAGGGTTCCTACGCCCCATATTCCACATTCAATGTCGGTGCCGCGCTTCGGCTGGAAGACGGAACGATAGTGAAAGGAGCCAATCAGGAGAACGCCGCCTATCCTTCCGGACTTTGCGCCGAGAGGACAGCAATGTTCGCCGCCAGCGCCAACAATCCGGGCAAGGCTATGCTTTCCCTCGCCATTGTAGGAGGCTTCAACGGCACACTGAGCGACACCCCTTGCTCACCCTGCGGGGCGTGTCGCCAAGTGATGGCCGAGTACCAGACTTTGGCCGGCCGTCCGATGAGCATAATAATGTACGGAACGAAAAAAACGTGGAAATTTGACAAAGTTGACGATATACTGCCGTTCATTTTTGACAGTTTCAACGAAAAGTAGTATATTTGCAGTCAGGGAAAGTCGTACACGACCAGCTCCCTCTGAATTCCCCCAGGGTCGGAAGGCAGCAAGGGTAGGAGGTCGTAGCGGTGCGATGTACTAAGCTTTCCCTTTTTTTATGCCCATATCATAGAGAGCATCGCTATAAGCGTCCATCAAATCTTCAACTGTCCAGCGACGGTATTTGTATAGAAGGCGGCTGAACATAAAAAACGCGATATTCATTTAATTTTTCATCACTACGCAAAAAGGTTGCGTACTTCGCATATAACTTTGCTCCCGCAATCCGAAAGGAATCGCATCGATGTACTGAGCTGACGGGCTCGTCGTCATAAGACTTTTCACGCCGCGGTTTAGCAGCTTCATTACCTGACAAGGTCAAATGCCTGCTTACTACGATCAATGGATACTGCTGGTTCGATTCCAGCCCGCGGCACAAATTTATGAGGACCAAGGATGGCTTACTTCCTGATTCTTTCATCTTGATTCCATAGCGGAATTAAGAGGCTCCATCAGCCATTCAATTTCCTCATATTAATATTAGATCCGGTAGCCCTGCTACCAACAAGGTCAAAGAGAGGCTTACTTCTATGGCATCAGACACTTATTGCCTGGCTAACAACCAGGAGAACAGCTTCTCAATTACCTTTTTAATTTATTATGGCTATGAATAAGACCTTGACAAAAGTCGCTTTGCGCTATCACGCGGTGTTCCTCGACATCAACCGCGAGGACATCAACAAGAATTCCGAGGCTACAATTCCAGTGATGGCGTTCGTGGCGCGATTGAAGGAGAACGGTTTCAGCGTGAGCGAGGAACTGCTCCACGCCCTTAACGCGGTTTCCGCGGACACGCTCGCGGAAATCACCGAGTGCATCAATGATGTGATGGGAGTCAATCTGAACTGGGCCTCTCTTGTCAAGGGGTGGGACGTACCTACTGGAGAATCTCGCGCGGATCATCTACTCACTTGGTTCACAAATATTTTTGGAGGGAAAGCGGCCGGATTCAAGGGTACAACCCTGAAATGTGGCCACTTTATTCCAAACGGAACATTCCCGTTAGAGCGTTACAATGGCTGTCCATTCTGCGGAGCACCGTTCGAGACAGCGGACTTTGTTTATAAAGGTCAAGGCAGCAAGCTGAAAGAACTCAGACTGTTTACTGACGCTGACATTAGAAATGTCTTTGTCTCCCTTCTTTCTTCCGCGACCCCGTTGGATGCGACACAAAGCGATTCCCTGAAGTCGCTTCTTAGCCAGTACCCTCTACCTGCGGACGCAAACATTTCAATGAAGGAAACCGCTATGCTTGTCACCAAGACTTTGGTGGAGCAGGGAAAAGCGGATGAGGCTTCCGCGTTTCTGAAGACCCCTACTGACATCCTTCGTTATCTTTGGTATGAGAAGACCGGGCATATTCAGATCATTGAGCCGAAGACCCTTGTGGCTCACGCCCGAAAGATGTACTACCATATGTGGGGGCCGCTTGACAAGGGTAAGGACGCAGCCAAGGATATGAAGCTGAAACTGATGCTTAAATATGATCGCAAGGCCTGTCTCCGCGTCGCCAAATGGATGAATGTCATTCCAATGACAGCAATGCAGGCGGCTGAGAATATGAACCCGAAACGCGGTATGTGGGTACGTATGATCCGTGCCCTCCGCCTGGGTGAATACTCCCGCAAGAAGGGTATGGAACATCTTGCCGACATCCTTGACGTATTCTACAAGCAGGAATATTCCACTTGGCAGGGGCGTGTTGACAAGGCCCGTTCCGAGAATGACGCCAGCAAGACTCTTGAATTGCTCAAGGAGCGACCTGGCTTATTTGCCCGTTGCCTGTTTGCCACTATGCTTAGGTTTGGCAGCGACAAGGCACTGGCCGCTTTCGATGAGGTGGCGGACAGACTTCCGGCGCGACTGCTGCTGTCATTAGGCAATGCCGCCGAGACATATTTTGATGTTAAGGGAGCGCGTGTCGCACACCCGATCACTGGTGTAACCCACCGTATCGAGGCCAACAAGCTGCTTACCCTATACGATGAAGAGGCCAGAAAAGAGATGATCAAGGGAGTCAATGAAATCTACAAGTCCTCTATGGAACGTCGTTTCGCCTCACGGAAAACCGAGGCGAAGTCCATATTCATTGATCCGGCACTCTACAAAATACCAGTAAGCGTTGGCGACCGTACGTCAACCGTTCAAGACACCTCCTGCGCCTTGATGGGCACTCGCTTCCCTGTAGAGGGAGAAACCGTACGCTTGTTCCTTCAGTGGGGGAAAGGCTTGCATTCCCAGCCCCTCGATATGGATTTGAGCTGCCGGATAGCTTTGCCGGATGGGAAGACCGACTACTGCTATTTCGGAAACCTGACTTGCCCTGGAGCAAAACACTCCGGTGATATTCGTGAGATTCCGGAAATGGTCGGTACCGCTGAATATATAGAGCTTTCCCTTCCGGAATTAGAGGCTGAAGGCGCCAAGTATGTGACTTTCACTTGCAATGCCTACTCCTGCGGTTCACTCTCTCCTAACCTTGTCGTCGGATGGATGGATTCAGCATATCCAATGAAGATATCCGAGAAAAAAGGAGTTGCGTATGATCCTTCTTGTGTCCAGCACTTGGTCCGCATCAGCGAAGGAAATTTGTCCAAGGGACTGGTGTTCGGCGTTCTGGACGTCGCGAAGCGTGAAATCGTCTGGCTTGAGATGGCATTCACATCCCAGATTATCCACAACGCTGACAGCGAATCGATTGAAGCGATCCTGCATCGGCTGGAAGAGAAGATCTCGATCGGCGAGCTTCTTGATCTGAAAGCCAAAGGGCAGAACCTGAGGCGTGTTGAGTCCGCCGATGAGGCTGATGAAATCTACACTTACGAATGGGCGTTGAATCCGGCGGAGGTAAGCGAGCTGCTTAACGGGTAGAAAAAATGGAATATAACCACCAATATATTCTTTACTCAGTATTGGGAAAATTTCCGTAATTTCGTGCCTGATATGGAAAAGTACGAAAGCGCTA
>CAVCRL010000178.1:0-5450 GCA_963604455.1 Lachnospiraceae bacterium
TCTACACCGCCATCACCCGCGCCACCGACAAAGTCTATCTCGTCAACTTCAAGGACGGATATTTCGCATAGAACGAGGGATATTCATCACTACATCAATCAGAAAATTGAGCAAACTTGATAGTCAGTTATGATTATTTTCTGCCATCTCGTTTGTAATATTGAAATAATTCGTATCTTGCAGCCAGTTAACCATCAATGTGTCAAAAGATAACCAAGAAACATAAATCCAACATTATGAAAAAAGCCATTCTCATCACCGTGTCGTTGAACGGCAAGTCACAGTCTGTGTCCTATGGTTATGATGAAATAGGTCGTCTGACAAGTCGGGTGTATGGCACGGAGGCCAATCCGTCAGCGTTGACCGAGACACTGGCCTATAATATTCGAGACCAACTGACAGACCAGAATTCCAATGTGTTCAATATGTCACTCCGGTATCAGGAGCCGACACTTGGGACAGTTCCGAAGTACAATGGGAGCGTTTCCGAGTGGGAATGGAATCACGGTGCGGGAACAGAGACAAACGCCTGGTCATTATCATACGATGGCGTTGGCCGTCTCACGGATGCTCAGAGATTTGTCAGTGGTGTGCGGACCAACGCTTTCAGCGAGCGGTCTCTCACTTATGACAGAAACAGTAATATCCTGACACTGACCAGATACGGGAAGAATGCGGCAGCACCGGATGAGATATTGGCATATTCATATAATGGCAACTTGTTGAGTAATATCTCCAACGGCGGTGCGTCCGGTGCCGGAGGCTCCTTTGCCCACGACCCTAACGGCAACTTGACCAGCGACGGCCTTGCCAGCCTCGACATCGTGTACAATGACGGGAACCTGGCAAGCCGCATTTCATCCGGTGGAGCCACTTTGGCGGAGTATGAATATCTTGCTGATGGTACGAAACTACGCGCGGTGGACGGCAGCGGCAATGGTTATCAGTACAGAGGTTCCTTGATTTATAGCCAGACCGCTGGGCAATCTGACACTCTGGCTATAACCCTTGACTGCGCCTTGACCTCCGCCGGCAGGATAGTCCGTGAGAGCACAACTGGTGGTTCGTCAACCTATAAGGTTCAGCACTATCTCCGCGATCACCTTGGCAGTGTCCGCTCCGTCATCGACGGTGACACCGGAGCGGTCGTCGAGACGAACGACTACTACCCGTTCGGCAAACGGATTCCGATATCAACGGACCCTGAGCCTGTCGAAGGGGTACAACATACTGTGGAACCAACAGTCATTTCGGCAAGTTCCGCAACCTCTCCGAACCGCTGGCTCTTCTCCGGCAAGGAGTCCCAGTCCTTCCTGAACGCAAGCATCCCTCTACTTGACTTCGGCGCCAGAATGTACGACCCAACAATAGCCCGCTGGATCACCACCGACCCGATGGCCGAGAAGTACTATTGCATCAGCCCGTATGCCTACTGCGGAAATAGCCCTATGACGTATATGGATTCGGACGGGAGGATTATTCGTTTAGCCAACAATTATGCAGGAGGAATTGAGGACATTGCAAGAATCTCGGCCACAAGTTTAGGGAGTCAGGTTATTAGTCATCTTATACAGAGTAATGATGTTTATACTTTGAGTTCAAAGTTCTTTACTATAGATAGCGGGTATGATTCTAATAATTTGAACATCAACTATGTTGGTAATCCTTGGCGTAGAGAACTTCCTGAAGACGGTGGTTCTTTTAATTCCATGCTGGCTATGGGGCATGAGTCATTTCATGCTTATGATCATAGCAATGGAATATTTAATTCATCAAATGCAAAATATCGTAAAGACATTATTGAACCTCGTGCTGTTAGTTTTACTAATTATCTGAGACAGACTTATTCGTTATTACCATTAAGAGAGCAATATGGTAAAGGTACTGTAAAGGGAAATTTCCATCAGTTTGCTGTAAATGAGTCCATTTCTGACTTTACTATGCTTGGAAATAATCCAAATAAAACAAGCTATGGTTTTAGTTATACAAAAACTACAACAATAGTTGAGTCTTATAAATCTTTTCTAGGCATTAAGATTCCGGATAAAACAAGGAAAGAAACGACTACTTACTATATGGTTGTATCCAGAGATAAATATAACAATGTGTCTGTTCAGACTTATTCTGATGAGAATGAATATAAAAAAGTTACTTCAAATTGGTAGTTTATGAATAAGGCTAAAACAAAGACAATTATAGAGTTATTAACCTTAATAGCGAGCGTGCTACTATTGTCAAATTCTATTTATATGTTTATTCTTTACCATTATTCAAACTATTTGTTCTTAGTTATGTTTCCGGATATAATGTTGCTGAGAAATGTAATATTTGGTAGTTGCGGGATAATCATATCAATTTTTTCATATAAAGGGTGGATTAGGTATAGGAGATTCATTTTCCTATTATTTATAATATGCCTTGGAGTATTGTTAAATTATAGGTAATTATATACGAGTTGACTACAAAATCTTGTAAGTGGTTAATTATTAACTAGTTTTGCGGTAATTAATCTGTTGCTTGTAATTATTTGATTGCTAATACGATACGTCAAAAGTTAGTCAACAGGTATATAACTCCCAAATTTTTACCGAAGTGTTGAATAAATAATAAACACAATGAAAATTTATTCACTATTAATAGTTGCGGCTATAATCTGTTGCCTTCAAATGTGCAGCAATCCTGCCCGCCATTCAGGGGCAGATAGAATTATCGACATAAGAGATAGCTGTCCGAAATTAGAAAGAATCTTCAAATCCGACAGACTTCAAGACTCTTTGGAAAGTTTTTTTGAATTAGTTGATACCAGTGATTTCTTTATTCTTGCCTTGCCGGGTAAAAAATATCTCAGAGTTCAGGATTCAATTCATTCCAGAGACGTTATAACTGTTTCATTTATTGTCAACAATAATGATACAATATAAGTTTTTCCGGTCGATACGGTATAGCCCCTCCTGTGAGCATAGGAATGGGAAAGATCTTTTTTTATGATAATGTTGATATTGGTGCCAAATATGTCAACAAGACCGTAGTCGCGGTAAACAGTCACGGACATATCCCGCTTGATAAATTCTTGGACAGCCAGTTTATAGATAGCTTGGATTTTAAATTATATATGGACAAGTATAGCTATGACTTGGATGTGACTGGAGGGGTAATACCTTATCTGAGATGTTATGTTATAAATGGGGACAGTTTGCGGGTGGAGTTTACAAACGACAAGAACATCGAGTGTTTGGACACCGTAATAAACACACTCATAGTTCAATGATAATATTGCAGAGTTCCATACTCATTGTAGAAATCCAAAAAGGCACAGAGATAACAGTTGCTTCGATGGTTGACAAGTCCTGTAGAACCACAGTCACAGCGACATCTCTGAATCACTGGTTCTTCTCCGGCAAGTAGAACCAGTCTTTCGCAACTAAAATATCTTCCTTAAAGAATTTTGAAAATGTTCTTGTTTCTGGACAGACTAATTATTCCTTCCCATCAAAATGGGTGAACACAAGGACAAACGACAGAAGTATGATGAAAGGCATATTCTCATATCCGACTTATATGGTATCAGGTGGGCAACGCTCTTTAAAAAACAGATTTGTCCCAATTTCCGTCAAGGCGAGAAAAATGTCAGTAAGCTATAATGGAATAGTTATAAACAGAGATTATCAATATGGAAGACATCACTAATAAGAACACAGCAAGGATACGGCTGATTGCGGCCATAGTCTTTTTCTTGTTGGCAACCAGCTTATTTACGGCCGGGTTATTAGCGCCACGGCACGATTGGAAGAATGCTTTCGAGATAGGCCATTTCTGCAATGGGTTTATAACCTTTGATGAAAGTGCTTACCAAAACGCAGGACCGTTGATCGTTAGAGACGGCCATTGTTTGGGAGTAATGTTTTATTATCCCAAGCTATTACTATTTCCTGACGGTGCTTTGGTCTTATTGTCGTGGAACCCTTGTGCATTTGGAATATTTATCCCGGCTTGAAGCCAATTGGATTTTCTGTATGGTAGAATGATTTTTGCAGGGCCTATAAATGTGGAGTCCGATAACCATACCTTCTACACATAGGTTTGTTAACCCACGCTCAATGAAATCGTATCTAAGCAACAAAATGAGGAAATAGCTATGAGAAAATGGATTAAAATCATATGGCTAATAATATCAGTAATAGCGTTTATATTGGTGCTATTAATGATAATAAATACTTTGGTAAGTTATAAATATGAGATATCAGAAAGAATGATTCTGGGAAATATGATACAGGGATTTGATTCTGTACCTATAGAGGTCGCTGCGGGGTATATAAACGGAGAGCTTCTTGTTTTAAAAGGTTTTGTGTTATACATAGGGATCAATATCTTATTTTATTACCATCACATTATTTGCAAAAAAACGATAGGGAATAATAATGAAAACCTTAACTTTGTTTTAATGTATTGAATATGAAAAAGTTATTATTCCTCTCATTTGTGATTATGGCTTGCTTGCGACCTATCTGTTATGATCGAATGACTCCTTTCACTAAAGCGGTTATGATGTTGCTTGTAAAAGGTGGCAATGAGCAAAAGACAATTTCAGGAGATGTTTTCCTATCTTCCTGGTCGGATTCAAGTCATTATTATCTAAATGTGCAGTTTTGTGAGGAAAATTCCGGAAGTTCAGGTGGTAATGGACGGATATCTGTAAAATACTTGACATCAGAACGTAATCCTTTCTTTAAGGCGGCTAAGTGTACATCAGCTCCTGATGAGGATGATTTGAAATCCATTCAGATATGTTTGAATAAGGATAAAACATTCTGTCCTATGTTCAGTTATTATATTACACCGCAGGAAGACATTTCCCCATTATATGAACTTGTTAAATCTCAGAAGATCAAGACAAACGTATCAGAGTCGGATCTTAATTACATTTATCCCGCTTATCTGGTGGAAACGCCACCGATGTTCAAGCCTGGATTGGATAGTTTGCAAACTATTATTCAGAAAAACATCAAAACTACATCCAAGGTTCATAGGCGAGTGTTGGTAAACCTTATTGTTGATCAAAAAGGAAATGCGACAATTGAAGGAATAGAGAAAGGCTCTGGAGACATATCTATTGATACACGTGCACTATCAATCGCCGAAATGGTGGCCAAAGAGGCATTTTCCCCTGCAGTGCATAGAGGGGTAGTGGTCAGGTCGTATTATACTCTTGTATTAAGATTATAATCGTTTACAAAGAATGAGTCTTTTATGAGTGCGTCATTATATGCGAATGGAGAAACCTAATGAATATGTGTGTTACGATGTCTGCCTAGGCGTTGATGTGAATGATTATTACCCGTTCGGCAAGCGGATCGCCCCTCCACTGGTCGCAGAGCCTGTCGAAGCGACCTCTCAATCCGCAACCTCTCTGAATCGTTGGCTCTTCTCCGGCAAGGAGTCCCAGTCCTTCC
>CAVCRL010000179.1:0-5385 GCA_963604455.1 Lachnospiraceae bacterium
GCGTGAACGCCCACCTCAAGAGCGAGTTCAGGCTCACCTACGCCAAACTTGGACCGACTGAGTTCAGAGTGATCGCCATTATTTTGACCTCATTGTTCATATTCATAGAACCTCTTAGGGAGTTCAGCACAGTGGTCAGCATATTCGGCAAGGACATCGACCTCCGGGCACTTGACGTGGCAGGTCTTGTGATCCTGGCCTTGCTTGTGATCATATATCTGGTTACAATCATCACTGATGCAAAGGGTTACGCCAAGATGGACCCGATGCCAAAGAGAGACGACAACTAATGCCGCTTCTTCCAGTAGAACAGATTGAGCAGCTTGCGCCGGTTTTCAAGGGAAAATTCGGCAACGCTGCCGCTGGTTTCCTAAGAAAGGTTCTGTCAATCAAGACGCTGTCCGATCTTTACGACACGATTGATGAATATCAAGGGGCGGATTTCGCGGGAGCGCTTTTGGACAAGCTCGGGGTCAACTACCAGTTGGGAGGCTCGCAAAGGCTTGCGAATTTGCCCGATGGCCCGTTCATCACGGTAAGCAACCATCCCTACGGAGGGATGGACGGAGTCATACTCATTGACCTTATCGGGCACATCAGGCCTGGTTTCAAAGTGATGGTGACCGAATTCCTCGCCCTTGTCGAAGCCCTGCGCCCAAGCCTCATCGTCGTCAATCCCAAGAACAACTTGAACAAGGGAATAACAGCAAAAAATATACAGGGAGTCCGTGAGGTTCTGGAAAGGCTTCACGATGGTGAGCCGGTTGGATTCTTCCCTTCAGGAGCGGTCTCGGATCTCAGCCTTAAAGAGATGAAAATCAGGGACAGAGAGTGGCAGGAAGCGGTTCTGCGGCTTATTCAGAAAGCCAAAGTTCCAATCGTCCCGGTCAGATTCTTTGACCACAACTCGTTATGGTTCTACAATCTTGGGCTGATAGACTGGCGGGTCCGCCTGATGCAGCTTCCGCACGAACTTGTCAACAAAAGGTACAGAAGGATAAGAGTAGGGATCAGTGAGACCCTGAGCGTTGAAGAGCAGCTCAACCATCCCGACATCAAGGATTTCGGCGCTTTCCTCAGAAGCAAGGTCTATGATATGCCGCTTCCCGAGGATTTCATCAAATACAAGGACTACATCGCGTCAAAACGATAATCACAAACTTTTCCGGAAGCACGCAAAAGAAGTCCAGTGCTGTTCCACACAATATTCGAATGAAAATTCCTTGAATATACTGGCTTCGTAAATGTTTTTTTGTATCTTTGCAGTCCAATCGGGGTATTAGCTCAGCTGGTAGAGCGCAAGGTTCGCAATCTTGAGGTCAGGAGTTCGATCCTCCTATGCTCCACAAAAAGAGGAATGAGCGGATACTCATTCCTCTTTTTGCGTATTACCCATAATCTCTCGGCAAGGTATGCGAACAGAGATGCACATAGGTATAAGGAAATTATATGAAAGATTTCGTTATTTGATTTTCTTTTGTAAATTCGCGATGTCCATAAAATAAACAACACAGGTAACGATGAAACAGATATCAGATGACATCAAGTAGTTTTGCGACCAATTACGACAAGCAGAACAGACTCTTTCTCAAGCAATAGAAAGGACTAAAGAATTTTCTGATGTTGACAAACAGATTGTGAATAGAATCATTTCAGATGTTGAAATGATAGACCTCTCTTTGCTACAATTACTTTCCCCTACAGCTCCAAATAATCTCAGAAAAGTTTAGATAGTTAACCTTCGGTTATATCTATAAAATTTACAACAAGAAACAGTTCTCATTGTGATATTTGAGATATTTCTGATGCTGCTCATCTATTTTTATCAAATGCAGATCATTGGAGAGACCGATGGCTTCTCTATCTAATTTATCTAACAAACGAGAATATATGATTTTACCTTCCTGATTGAATGAGATATAACCAAGATCAAATAATTTATCATAGTTGGGAAGTAACAGTAGACCGTTAAAAACATCTAAACGCTCACGATTGTCCGCATCTTTCCAAGGCTTGATATGGGAAGCAATAAGCATCCAAGTCAATGGGCACCGACTAATGGCACAACAATGCCAATACTCAATAAGATCCTTTCTGAATATGCCTTGCCCCACCCTTGATTTCACAATAGAGTCTCTTTCTGTATTCTTTATAGTATTGTCTTTTTCCAACGCTCTGATTTCTGCCATAATCGAATCTGCGGTCCTTTTGTAATAATCCGAATGGATGAAAGCAAGAAACTTATATAATCCTGCCTTAAAGTCTGATAAACTTTTCTTGCTTGTGTAAACATCTCGCTTTTGGCGTTTCAAATCTTCTTGATGCAATATTTCCTCAACATTTTCTTTTGTAAGAGTTTCGTCCAAAGAATAGTCGCGCGCCAAGAATTTCAATCTTGTTACGTAGTCTCCACTTGTTTTCTTTTTAATTCCACCATACTCTATCATATAGTGATAGAAGTCTGCCTGTAAATCAATATATCTTTCTAAATACGACATATTCTTTAACGTTATGATTTATATTCTATCTTAAAATTATGACAATATACACACTATTTATAACATCCAAGAATAATGGACTTTATATTGATTTATAGTTACCGTTTTTTCATTCACGACAAAATAACAAGTACACAAATCTACAGATTTTGTCTTACATTTCCTCTTGGGCATTAACATTTTCTAAGGGGAATATATACAAATTGACTACCATCCTCCGTATCGTGCCGACATCCAGGCGATTGCAGGTATACACAAACTCACTATAGTAACTGTGTTTGTTAATGGCATATAGCGCCCTCAAGACCAAGTATACATAAGATTGTGTTGATCTAAGGCTCAGCATACCATAATATGCCATAATATACCATAACGCTCAGGTATGCGAATATATTCACACCTGGAACACCAACTCGCTAGTTGTCAAGCAAATGCTGTTTATGGTGCGTAAGTTTTCTCGTACCTGGGACTCCGGAACACCAACAGAACGCCCTGTACCGCGGCCGACGACTCTTAGGTATGCGAATATCTTCATACCTAAAACACCAACTCGTTAGTTATCAAGCGAATGCTGTTTTAGGTGCGCATAGTTTTTCATACCTGGAAGAACGGTCTCTTATTGTTTTGGACAGAAAAATGTACGTGAGGAGGCCTTTGTATGCACCGAATATACTGGGGCACACCATTGGTACAGGAAACACGCTTCCGGTGTACCGAATGGACTAAAAGATACTGTTGGTACAGGAATCGCACTTCTGGTGTACCAACCTAAGTCAATACATCAAGTGAGAGTCAATGAAAACTATAATTAAACAATGGAGAAAGTTTGCTATTCCATATCCACATTGGCTCCGAAAAACTTAGGCGGCATACCATCATCAGGATACATAGCAACCTACCGCCATCTTACAAAAAAGCGCCCGCTCCTTCCGGAACGGACGCTTGAAGTTTTATCCATAATAAGGAGTGTGAATATTCTCTACTTCTTTGTTATACGGGCTGTCCAGCCGCCGCCGGGAGCCATATGGATCTGGACTTTGCGGTCGGCGGGAACAGGGGCGAGCTCTCGCTTGTAGTCACGGGCGGCGCGGTCGGCGTTGATGCCGTCACGGAATATCTCCATTGTCCAGTCGCCTTCTCCGAGGAAACCGAGATCCAAGGTGAGGTCACGGGCTTTCCAATCGTTGAGAGAACCGACGTACCAGACATCACCGCTGCGGCGGGCAAGGGTGATGAAACGTCCGAGGACTCCGTTCACGGCCACGCTCTCGTCCCAGATTGTCGGGCAGTCCGCGATGTACTTCGTGCACTCTGGCTCGGCCATATAGTTGGACGGAGAGTCACACAGCATATTCAGAGGAGAGTCGAAGACGACATATTCAGCGAGCTGGTGGCAGCGGGTGCCCTGGCTCATCGCCTCGGAATTCACAGGATGATAGTTCTTCTGAACGGCGTTGCGCATCGCACCCTGAGTGTAGTCCATCGGGCCGGCGGCCATTCTGATGAAAGGAACCGTGACATCGTAGGTCACCTGATCGACCGTCGGTTTGCTCCACTTCATCTGCTCCAGACCGAAAACTCCCTCATAATTGATGACATTAGGGTACGTGCGGTTGAGTCCGACAGGCTTGAAGGCACCGTGGAAGTCAACCAGGAGTCCATACTTGGCGGTTGTCTCGGCAGCGCGTCTGAAGAAGTCAACCATATATTGGTCGTCACGATCCATAAAATCGACCTTGAAGCCCTTGATTCCCATCTCGGAGTAATGCTTGCAGACGTTCTCCATATCCCTGTCGAAAGCGTAGTAACCAGCCCAAAGGATGAGGCCTACGTTGTGCGCTTTAGCATATTCACAAAGCATCGGGAGGTCTATCTCAGGGATGATCTGCATCAGGTCCGCCTTAAGGTTGACAGCCCAGCCTTCATCGAGGATGACATATTCAATGCCGTGCTTTTGGGCGAAGTCGATGTAGTACTTGTAGGTGTCGTTGTTGATGCCGGCGCGGAAGTCCACTCCGTAGAGGTTCCAAGCGTTCCACCAGTCCCAAGCGACCTTCCCAGGCTTCACCCAGCTGAAATCCTGCGACGGATCGGCCGGCTTGCCAAGCTTCCAGACCATATCATTCACAGCCATATCGGCATCATTTGATGACACCATTATAATCCTCCAAGGGAAGGATTCACCAGCGGTGCAAGCAGCGAGATATTCCTCACGCTCCTTGACAATGCCCTGAAGCATATTGTGCCCGCCCTGCTCGACAGTCTTAGGGTACGGGGCGAAACGTCCTGAAAGGGTTGTCGCGTCACCTTCGTTGTAAAGGTACATTCCCGGATAGTCAACCAGATCTGACTCGGTGATCAGAACCTTCATCCCACCTTCCGCAGACACCGCGATCGGAAGGAACGCGAGCCGCTCCTTGTTCCACTGCGACAGCGCGTGGATGGTATATGTGTTCTCAAAGGAGTTCCAATACTGGCTCTCAAGGGTTTCGGTGTGCTGTTTCACATAAGGGACATACGCATCCCAGTCCTTGGCGAAATTGAACTGAGCCTTCTCCGCCAAAACCTTCGAACCATTCTTCAAAGAGCTGGTGAAACGATAGGCCACACCCTCGTCATAAGCGCGGAACGCAAGCGAGAACTCTTTGAATATGAGAGTGATCTCATTGTAGTTGTCACGTACCTGTGCCTTCTTGTAGGCGACCGTCGGAAGAGTCTGGTCAACGCTGGCCTTTTTGACCTTACGCACCTTGTCGTTCTCACCGAACACAACGCCGTCGGAGAGGGTCATAGAAATCTCGGACGCGTCAATCAGATTGACGTCATCCTTAGAGACCGAATAAGTGATGGAGTTGCCTACAACAACCGTGGCGGACAGATGGCCGTC
>CAVCRL010000180.1:0-5362 GCA_963604455.1 Lachnospiraceae bacterium
TGCGCCGGGGAGAAAGCAGGAATATATTCCCGTTCCAGGAGAATGCGGACGTGCTGTTCAACTCTGCCCTGATTTTCGAGCTTCCGATGCTTAAATATTATGCTGAGCCGCTTCTGCGCAGGATTTCGCCTAACTCTCCGGCATACGTGGAGGCAGTCAGGCTGCTCAAGTTCCTGGACTACATTGTAGCCCTCCAACCGGGCGAGATCTCAGCGATCCCTCCAACATCCATTATGCGTGAGTTCATCGGCGGACAGACGCTGACAAGAGACTAAGGATAAACAAGAAAGGCTGGCCAAGATTATTTCCGGCCAGCCTTTTTCTTTTATATTCACTGCATTATATTATCTCCAGATCACCGGCAGGGATCCATCCCTGGCGGCCGTCCGCGAGGGAGATGTTCTTCCAGGTTCCAACCTCATCCAAAATCGTGACCTTTGTGCCTTCGTGGATTACGAACAGATCCTTGGACGAGCCGGAGGACGGAGAACTTTTCACTGAGGAGACCGGTGACATCACGATCGCCGTGTCGGTCTTTACACTGTCGGATTTCTGCCAGATTGAGAAACTCAAAGCTCCGGCGGAAAGCAGCAGAAGCACGATTCCGCAATAGAAGCCCGCACGTCTTTTGCCAACCGACGAACCCAGCAGGAACAGAAGTCCCATCATCAAGGCTGCGGCAAGCAGCACAAGGAATATGACCGCCCAGGCGTTGGAGCCCATCACGTAGCAGACCTTCCTTGCGACACTCTTGAGAATGAACTCAGGAACCGGCTCGATCTTGTCCTGCACAAAATTACTTGTGAACTCAAGATTATAACGGGCATCCGAATATGACGGATCAAGCCTCAACGCCCTCTCATAGTTCAGAATGGCCTTAGGATAATTGCCTTGTTTGAACCAGGCGTTGCCAAGGTTGTAGTACAACTTGGCGGACTTCTGTCCGGATTCTTCAATGGAAGTCCAAGCCGCTGAGGCATCGGAGAACTTTCCGTCCGTATAGGCCTGAACGCCTGCTGTCCAGAGGGAGTCCAGATCCTTCGCCTGGATATTCATTGAAGTTCCAAGAGACAGGAGCAAGGTCACGACCGTGGCAACCTTTCTCAATGATTTTCCGCCTGTTTTGAGGCCCGAGTCGATTGACGAGATCACTTTCAGCGCGGCATCGTAGTGCGACCTCATAGCCTCGTTGCCACCGTCAGGAGAATAACGGGCAAACTCACAAGCGTCAAGAAGATCGGTGAAAGCCTTTGTCTGCTCTTCACTCACACCACCCTCGGTAAGAGCGGAAGCGATATTATCCTTGCTTATCTCGGACATATCCATATTCAATTTGTCGGAAACAAATCCTATGAGAGCCTTGTGAAGCTCCTCATAGAAAGCGGTATAGAGGTTCTTGTCAAGATATTCACCAGCCAGTTTGAGACGCTTCTGGGCCATCTTCGTGGCGCGTCTGTTCTTCGTGCCGGCGACATCCGCACGCATCGCGGCCACCTTCCTGAACGCAAGGTACACCGCTGTCGCCCCAAAGATCATCAAAACCAGCAGAATCCAGAAGAACACAGAACCGACGAAGAAAGAACCTGAACCGGACAGACTTGGTTTGCCAGTGAATATGAACCTGATGTCATCGGCAAGGCTCTTCACATCCTTCCTCTCGACTCCGGAATTGACCGTCGTCACTGGAGCGGAGTCCCCTCCCTTTCCCTTGGCAACCTTGACGTGCAATGGTTCTGTCCTGAGGGTCACATATTTACCGGCATTGACATCATAGTAGGAATATTCCACAGGTTCGATCGTGAAGTCTCCGTGGCTTCTCGGAATGAAAGGATATTCAAAAGACTTGCTGCCGGAAGTGCCGCCGTTGCTCTTGTCGGTGTTTTCGGTCGTCTTGGTGTCATATACCTCAAAGTCAGGAGGGAAATTGACTTTCGGTTCCTCCAGAAGTGCCACATTCCCGCGGCCGGAGACAGTGATGATCAGCGAGGCCGCGTCGTGAGTCTTGAGGTTGTCCGTTGTCAGACGCGCGGATATTCCGAAATTGCCGACACCGCCACCGAATGAGGCAGGTTGTCCGGCTGGAAGCGGATTCACCTTGACCTTAAGCGCCGGAGTGGTCACCCTTTTGCGGATGGTCTGATATTCTTCCTGAAAGAATCTGTCAAACAGACTGCTTGAGGCTGACTGGGGTGCCCTGACATTGACAAGGCAGACAAGTTCCGCCGGATCTATAGTAATGATTCCGGACTGCTGAGGGATCAGAACGTATGTCCTCAGGAGAGCGGTATTGTAAATTTTGTCGTCCAGACTCTCGCGCTTGAACTCGATATTGGTCGGAGCGAAAGTCTCCTGGCTCCAGAATCCGTTGAATGTCGGCAATTTAGCGTTCTCGAATCCGACCACATTGACCCTTTGGTAAATTTTGAGCGTGGCCGTTATCGGTTCTCCGATGACCACTTCGGAACGACTCAGTGACAATCTCAGAAACAGGTCACCGGAAGATATGTCTCCCGTTGAGGATGTCTGTCCGCCACCGGAGGACTTCCCGCTGTTACCGCCCTGACCGGATGATTGGGATGACGAGGCTCCGTCACTCACAACCTGGATGGAAACCGATGACGACGCGATCTTGTCCCCGGAAAGCATCGCCGTGGCCACAGGCAGCTGGAATGTTCCCGTGGATTTTGGAATAAGGATGTAGGTGAAAGTTGTCTGATGGGAGGACGACCTTTTGCCATTGATGATCTGAATGCTTGAGCTGGAGCCTTTCTGCGGTCCCCAGACCAGTTGGAAATCATCACCCTCCGACCAGTGGAAATCCGACGGACTCTTCTCTCCCTCAATTATGAAAGTGACATTGAACTGCTCGTTCACAGCGACAACATCCGGTGCCTCGACCCTGATAACATTCTGGGCGGACATCTGAAAAATGGCTATGAGCAAAAAAGCCGCGATGCTAAACAATCTCTTCATATTCATCACTTTACCAATTCTTCTCTTTCTGGCGGGATTTCAGCAGAGCCGCCTTCTCCTTGTTGACCTTGTCCTGAGTCTCCTTCTCACGGGCCTGAACCGCTTTCAGCATCTGCTGCGCCTGCTGTGGGGAGATCTTCGCCTCTCCCTGCCCCTCACCTTGCTGAGGCTTCGGCTGATCCCCTTGATTCTGATCCTTGTTTTGATCATTATTCTGGTTCTGGTCCTGATTCTGATCTTTATTCTTGTCCTGGTCGTTATTATTCTGGTTATCCTGGTTCTGTTGCTGATCCTGATTATTCTGCTGCTGGTCGTTGCCTCCGCCACCACCCTGTTGTTCCTCATTCTTCAGCATCTGCTTGGCATAGGCGTAGTTCTCCTTCGCATCCAAATCACCAGGATTTTGAAGCAGAGACTGCTTGTAGGCATCCACAGCGGCCTTCCAGTCCTTTTTCTGAACAGCGATATTGCCAAGATTGTAGAAATAGTCAGCGGCATACTCCGAAGCCGGGGCGACATCCTTCAACTTTTCCAAAGACTTTCCGGCCTCATCAAAATTATTCTCCCTGTAAAGAGCTCCGGCCAGATTGTAGTTGGCAGCCAAAGACAATGAATCCTTAACCAGAGCCTTACGATACTCTATATCAGCATTCTGCCAGTTCCCTTTCTTGAACTGACGGTTGCCGGCACGGACCTCCTTGCGGTCAGTCTGCGCCAAAGCCATCGCACAGGAAAGCATCAGCAAAAATGCCGTCAATGAATATTTCAAAATAGTCCTCATTTCTTTTCCTCAAACAAATGTCTGCGTGAGCGTCTCTCCCCAATGAGCATCTCAAGGGCGAATAACGCCAGCGCTATTCCGAGAAAATACATAAACTGCTCGTCATATTCCTCGAATACCACGGAATTATATTCCTCATCCTCCATCTTGCGGATGTCGTTGATGATCGGCGTAAGTCCAAACTCATCGTTGCCGGCGTGGACGTATGCCCCGCCTCCGGCGGAAGCGACCTCCTTGAGGGTCTCCTCGTCCAGACGGGTCACGACAATATTCCCGTCCTTGTCCTTAAGTAAGCCTCCGTCCATCGGAATCGGCTGTCCGTCAGCGGATCCAACGCCAATCGTATAAACTTTTATTCCAGCCTCGGCGGCCTGCTTGGCGGCGGCCACGGCATCATCCTCGTGGTTCTCGCCATCGGTGATCACGATGATCGCGCGGCTGTGCTCGCTCTGCGCGCTGAACCCACGGATAGCGGTGTTGATCGCGTCGCCTATCGCCGTTCCCTGGATAGGGATCGACTCTGTCGAGATGGAGTTCAGGAACATCTTGGCGCTCACATAGTCAGACGTGATCGGAAGCTGGACGAACGATGTCCCGGCGAACACAATCAGACCGATACGGTCGTCCTGAAGCTTGTCTGTAATTCTGGAAATCGCCAGCTTGGCCCTTTCCAACCTGTTAGGGGAATAATCCTTGGCAAGCATCGAGTTGGACACATCCAAGGCTATCATAATCTCGGCACCTTTCGTCTTGTGTTCCTTCAGTTTCGCTCCAATCTGAGGTCTGGACAGACCGATGGCGAAAAAGAAGAACGCCAAGGAGAAAAGAACCGTCCTGATCCACAACTTGTTACGAGACCACGAAGGCATCAGGTCGTTCACAAGAGCCTCGTCTCCGAATCTGCGCAGACGGCGGCGCCTGTTCCACAGCCAAAGCCCCATTCCGAGGAAAAAGAACGGAATAAGGAGCAGAAGCAACAGATAATGCGGTGCGGCGAATATTATCATAACAACCTCCTTAACAACAATTTAACAAGAGCCTCCAACGCCAGGCAGATCAATGCGGCAAGGGCGTAGGACCCGAACAGTTCCTTATACACCGGGAAACTATCAATGGTCGTGCGCGCCTTCTCCATCTTGTTGATGTCTGAATATATTTCAGCAAGCTTTGTGTTGTCGGTAGCTCTGAAATACTTCCCTCCCGTCATCGAGGCGATGCTGGATAGCAGCTTCTCGTCAAGTTCAACCTTCAGATTCTGCATCTGGACACCCCACGGAGTCATAACAGGATACGGAGCCTCGCCATTGGCGCCCACACCGATTGTGTAAACCCTTATTCCGTAAGTCTTTGCGATGTCCGCGGCGGTCTCAGGGGAAATCTCTCCACAGTTGTTCACACCATCGGTAAGCAGGATCACAACCCGGCTCTTGGCATCGGAATCCTTGATTCTGGCGACCGCCGTGGCAAGTCCGTTGCCGATGGCCGTTCCATCCTCGATCAAGTCTGTGGAAATCTCTTTCATCAGGTTGATCAGAGTCGCCCTGTCGGTCGTAAGCGGACACTGGGTGTAACTCTCTCCGGCGAACACCACGATTCCCATCCTGTCGG
>CAVCRL010000181.1:0-2268 GCA_963604455.1 Lachnospiraceae bacterium
CCCACGGAGTAGTTGATGTACCGTGGCTTCATCCACCTGTAGGCGAAGCAGTCCGCGAAAGGTCCCCAGAGCCTGTTCCAGAGATGGAACTTGGACGTGCCGGCCGTGCGTGGGAAATGCCTTACCGGCACCTGACCGAAACTGCCTCCATCCTGGAGCAGGATAAGCGCCGGCAGGAAGCGGTGCATTCCCTTGAACATCGGGATCCTCTTGGCCGCGTCCGTGCGGATGATCTTGAGAGGACAACCGGTGTCCTTCGCTCCGTCGTGAGTCATCATATTCCTGAATCCGTTGGCGATTTTGGACTGGATCCGCTTGAATGCGGTGTCCTTGCGGTTCGCCCTGTAGCCTGTCATCAAGGTGTGCTCCTTCATTCCGTCCAGCAGCAGGTTGAAATCCTCCGGAGTGGTCTGAAGGTCAGCGTCCATATAGCCGACATATTCAGAAAAGGCATAGTCGAATCCTGCCTTTATCGCAGCGCTGAGTCCGGCGTTCTTTGAAAAACTGATGTAGAAGATGTCATTGTTGCGGTCGCAGACCTCCTGGACCAGTTTGAGGCTGCCGTCCTTCGAGCCATCGTCCACGAACAGCGCGCAAGTCTTTACCTTGCTTGTCGGAATGAACTCAGACAGAGCCTTTTCCAGATTGTGGATGTTGTCCTCCTCGTTGAAGACAGGTACCACGATGGTGAGAGCATATTCAGATGTTCTGTTCATATTTGAATATTAACTTGATTTTCTGTAACTGATGATCGCCCAGCTCCCGAAGGCCACGGCAAAGCCGCACAAAGCGAGGAACTGAGGAATCATATCCACAAATTTACTACCTTTCAGGTAAACAAGACGCATCACCTCAATGAAATATTTAAGAGGATTGACGATTGTTATCGCTTGCGCCCAGTCCGGCATACTGCTGACCGGAGTGAACATTCCTCCCATCAGGAAGAATATCATAATGAAGAAGAAGCCAATGAACATCGCCTGCTGGATGGTCGAGGCGTAGTTCGAGATCACGAGTCCCAATCCGGACACCACAAGAATATATACTCCGGTGAAAAGCATAAGTGTCCAGATGCTGCCGGCCGGGGCTATTCCGTAGATGATTTTGGCGAGCAGCAGACTCAAACCCATTATCACGATTCCGATGATCCAGAGCGGAATCAGCTTTGCCAGAATGAATTGGAACTTGCCGACCGGGGTGACGTTGATCTGCTCGATGGTGCCGCTTTCCTTCTCACCCACGATGTTGAGGGCCGGGAAGAAGCCGCAGATGATGGTCAGAAGCATCACCATCAGCGCCGGCACCATAAACACCTTGTAGTCAAGCGACGGGTTGAACTTGTAGAGCGGACTCACCGAGAATGAAGGAATATCCTGCCCTGCGGAAGTGACCTTCACCTTCTCTGAATATTCCCGCAGAGCCGTTGATCCTGAGATCATTGACACCATATAGGACGACCCGAGCGTGCCTTTGGTGCCGTTCACGGAGTTCGCGGCGATCTGGACCTGAGTGCCTTGACCGTTCACGAGATCCTTCTCGAAGTTCTGAGGAATAATGAATATCATATCCGCCTCGTCGGAATCGACCTTGCGCAACGCGTCCGGGTAGGAGTCCGATGTGCCGGAGATGTTGAAATAGGCCGAGCCTCCGATCTCTGCCACAAGCCTTTGCGACAGCGGACTATGGTCGTTGTCAACCACATCCACACGAACGTTCTTGATCTCCTGGTTCGCCGCCCAAGGGAAGACCAGCATCGCCATCAGCGGCAGCGCCACCAGCATCCTCGGGATTATCTTGTTCCGGGACAGCTGCTTGAACTCTTTTTCTATGAGGAACGATAACATATTCTTAAGCCAATCTTGTCTTGAAATTCTTGACACTCAATGCAATGAGTATTACGGTGATTAGGGACAGCACCCCGATTTCCGGCAGCGTGTAGCTCAGCGGCGTGCCTTGGATCATTATCATCTTGATCGACTGGATGTACCAGCGCGCAGGGACGATCGTGGAGATCCATTGCAGGATGCGTGGCATACTCTCAATCGGGAATATAAGTCCGGAAAGCAGCATCGTAGGCATCATCAGCCCCATTCCGGAGGCTATCATCGCCGCCATTTGGGTCTCGACCATAGTTGAGATCAGAAGCCCCAGGCACAGTGTGCAGATCAGGAACAGGATCGAGACCAGAGCCAGTGAGAACAGGCTTCCGGCGATCGGGACTCCCATCACGAACACGGCGCAGACAATGATCAGCACCAGATCGAAGAT
>CAVCRL010000181.1:2680-3976 GCA_963604455.1 Lachnospiraceae bacterium
CCTTCTCTGAATATGTCGTTGATCCGGTCGATGTCTGTGATCCTTTCGGTGACGTTGAAATATTCACTGGCATCCATCCGCTCGATGATGCGTGTCGTGAGTTCGTCGTTGACCGGGTCGAAGACCGCCACCGAGGCGTTGCGCACCTCTGTCGTGATGGCGAATCCGAACAGCAGAAGCTGCGCGATCGGCATCCCGACTATGATGAGCAGAGTCCACCTGTCCCTGAGAATATGCCGGAACTCTTTCTGTATGAACGCTATTAATGACTTCATCCGCTGTTACTCTCCATTCCTTTTTGCATCTCTGGCAAGGCGGCGGAACACCTCGTCCATACTCTCCGCTCCGAAACTCCGCTTCAATGCGGCAGGGGAGTCCAAAGCCTTGATCTGACCGTCCACCATGATCGAGACGCGGTCGCAATATTCAGCCTCATCCATATAATGAGTGGTCACGAATATGGTGATTCCGTCATCGGCCGCCTTGTAGATCATCTCCCAGAACTGCCTTCTGGCCACAGGATCCACGCCTCCCGTCGGCTCGTCCAGGAATACGATTCCCGGCCTGTGGAAGATCGAGACCGAGAACGACAGTTTCTGTTTCCATCCCAAAGGCAACTCTTTGACCATCGTGTTCTTCTCGGAACTGAAATTCAGGTCGTTAAGGAGTATGTCAGTCTTCTCCGCGATCTCCTTGCGGCTCATTCCGTAGATTCCTCCGAACAGCACCAAGTTCTCCTTCACGGTCATATCCTCGTAGAGGGAGAACTTCTGGCTCATATACCCGATGTGCTTCTTGACCATCTCCGGCTGCTTGGCGATGTCGTAACCTGCCACGGTTCCGCTTCCGGATGTCGGCTTGCTCAGGCCGCAGAGCATCCTCATCGCCGTGGTCTTCCCGGCCCCGTTCGCGCCGAGGAATCCGAACACCTCGCCGTGATGCACATCGAAAGAGATGTGGTCCACGGCCGTGAACGTCCCGAAACGCTTTGTCAGGTTCTCTGTGTGAATTACTTCCGTCATCATATTCTCATAAAGCAATCCTCCACGGACGGTCGGATCGCGTTTATTTCCACATTATTGTGCTTCCTGTCCTGCAGGAACCTTCTGAGGTCTTCCTCGTTGAATCCATCTCCAGTGGAAAGGTGGACGGATTCTCCGAACGAGAAGGCCCTGATTGTTCCTGAATATGCCCGCAGGTCTCCCAGCAGGGCGTGCATCCTGTCGGAGCGGACTGAATATAACCGGTCCGGGAACTCCGCTATGATGCCGGCCGGGCTGTTGACGGTCAGGAACT
>CAVCRL010000181.1:4116-5344 GCA_963604455.1 Lachnospiraceae bacterium
GTTGTCGGCTCGTCCAGAAACAGGACCTTCGGCTTGTGGATCAGCGCGCAGCAAAGGGCCAGCTTCTGCTTCATTCCTCCGGACAGCTTTCCGGCCATCCTTGTCTTGAACGGCTCGATCTGCTTGTAGATGTCCTCTATCAGGTGATAGTTCTCATCTATCGTCGTGCCGAACAGCGTGGCGAAGAACGTCAGGTTCTCTTCCACTGTAAGGTCTTGGTACAGAGAGAACTTTCCGGGCATATAGCCGATGATTTTCCTGATCTCGCGGTAATCCTTCACGGTGTCGAGTCCTTCGACCTGCGCCGATCCGCTGTCCGGTACCAGCAGTGAGGTCAGCAGACGGAACAGCGTGGATTTCCCCGCTCCGTCCGGGCCGATGATCCCGAATGTCTCACCGTGCCGGACATCGAGCGAGACCCCGCCCAATGCCTTGACCTTGCCGTAGGACTTCACAAGCCCTTCCGCCCGTACCGCTGATTCTGTCAATGAACCGTTCATCATCAGAATTTGACTTCTCCGTACATTCCAAGTTTAATCAGGCCGTCATTTTTCACGGCGATCTTCACGGCATAGACAAGATTAGCCCTCTCGTCCCGTGTCTGGATGGTCTTCGGCGTGAACTCCGCCTTGTCAGAGATCCAGATGAGCGTGCCGTCATATTCCTTTCTTCCGGACGTGCCTTGGTCGGCATAGACCTTGACGGCCTGTCCGAGTTTGATATTCGTCAGCTGGTCGGCCGTGATGTAGGCGCGGAGCCTGATGTTCTCAAGATCCGCCACCTTGAACAGCGCGCGTCCCTGCACTGCGAGTTCTCCCGCTTCTGAATATTTTGCCAGGACGGTTCCGTTTACCGGGCTGGTGATGACGCACTTGCGTATTCTGTCCTCAAGCTGCGCTACCTGTGCCTCAAGTGCGTCGGCCTGTCCGGATACATTGCTGTTGGCGTTCTGAAGGCTTTCCTTCTGGGCGGCCAGCTGGCGTTCGAGGATGTCAAGTTGGGCCTGGATGTCCTCCACCTGCTTACGGTTCGACGCGCCGGCCTGTTCCAGTTTCGTGAACCTGTCCAGTTCCTGTCTCTGTTTGACGATCTGGCTTTCCAGGGCGGCTATCTGTCTGGAAATATTCAGTCTGCCGCTTCCGACCGCCCTGCGGCTGGCCTCCAGCTGGATTTTGCTGAGGTAAAGCTGCACGGTGTCGATGCATCCGACAACGGCTCCGGCCTCCAG
>CAVCRL010000182.1:0-5291 GCA_963604455.1 Lachnospiraceae bacterium
AGAGGATGGCGAAGGACATAATGAAATACTATCCGGAGACTTTCTCCAAGCACGCTGAAGACCGTAACAAGGCGATGCATCGTTTCTTTGTGGACCGCTTCAATGAGGGCCGTGAGCAAGGACTCGTCCGCTCGGATATGGATGTGGACGGCGTGCAGCTTCTGATCTGCATTATGCACGAGGGAATGGCCGACTACCTTGAGGGCCGCTATCATTTTGAGGGCGCCAAGGTCTCTTTCAAGTCCCTTGCCGCTGCTTTCGAGGACATCGTCACAAGAGTTCTCCTCACTCAGAAAGGCTTTGAGAAGTATAAGTCGATTGATAATGATAAAAACAGTTAGTATAGGTATGAAAAACAGATTCAAGTATTTAATCCTGACCGCGGCGGCTCTGCCATTGGTCCTGTCCGCGCAGGCCCAGTACCGGAACGACACAATTCCCAAGGAGTCGCCAAAGGACACCGCGAAGGTTGTCCTGACTTTGAACGATGCCTTGCAGATCGCCCTGAGCGAGAATGTCGCCGTCAAGGTCGCCGATCAGGAGATCCAGCGCACTGAATATGCCAAGAAGGGAACATATTCATCGCTTTTCCCGCAGATCAACGCTTCGGGAGCGTATCAGAGAACCATCAAGAAACAGATGATGTATATGGACACGGACAGCGGCTCGGATGAAGAGGGTGGCGGAATGGGAATGCTGAGTTCTCTTGCCCCGTATTTTATGAGAATCAATGAGTTGTCGGAGAAGGCCGGACTGGGGCCTGTCCAAATGGATTCTGGAAGCAGCGGTTCGAGCAGCGGTGGATTCGCCGTAGGTCGTTGGAACACTTATAATTACGGCGTCTCGGCCTCGATGCCTATCGTCAACGCTCAACTGTGGGAGAGCCTCAAGATTTCCGGTCAGAGCGTTGACCTTGCCGTCGAGAAGGCCCGCTCCTCAAGGCTGGATATGGTGACCCAGGTGAAGCAGGCCTACTACGCCGTGCTCCTCGCCAAGGAGGCGTTCAACGTTTACAAGGATGTCTATGAGAACGCCGTTGACAACTTCGGCCAGACCGAGAAGCGCTACAACGCCCAGAAGGCCTCGGAACTTGAATATACAAGGGCCAAGTCAACCGTGGCGGCGGCCATCCCGAACGTCTATAACGCCGAAAGCTCGGTGATCCTGGCACTCTGGCAGCTCAAGGCCGTGATGGGAGTCGATCTGGACAGGAATATTGACGTGTCAGGCTCCCTTGAGGACTTCTCACAGGAGATGTTCAGGGACATCAACGAGAACAGGGATCCGTCCCTGGAGTACAACACCACGATGCGTCAGTTGGAGATCCAGGCCGAGCAGCTGGCCACGACGGTGCGGATGCAGAAGGCGGCTTACCTGCCGACCCTCGCCGCGAACTTCTCGTACAGCATGATCGCGATGACCAATGACTTCAAGTTCAGTGAATATCAATGGTCTCCATATTCCTACGTCGGCGTGAGCCTTTCCATTCCGATCTTTTCGGGCGGAAAGCGTCACTATGACATTCGCCAGACAAAGGTTCAGGCCGCCCAGCTTGACCTCCAGAGAATCGAGACCGAGAGACAGCTAAAGATCGCCATCCGTCAGTATCTCAACACGATGGAGACGAATATGAACAGCTTCAACTCCGCGACTGAGGCGGTCGCTCTGGCCCAGAAGGCCTACGACATCGCGGCCAAGTCCTACAAGGTCGGCAAGAGCACGATCACTGAGCTGAACGATGCGCAGCTTACCCTGACTCAGGCCAGTCTGGCCCAGTCACAGGCTGTCTATAACTTTGTGGTGGCCAAGTCCAACCTTGAAAAGACCATAGGCTACGACTTCATCGACGAGAAAGGCGATGTTGACCTTGAGAATATGTAAAAAATAAAACATTAAGAATATGAACAAGATTATCAGAACTATGATTTTCGCAGGGGTGGCCGTGTCGCTTGCCGCTTGCGGAAACGGAAAGAAAGCCGATGAGGCGACGGCACAGGTCGAGGAAAGGGCTACATTGATCGCGACCGCGACGGCTGTGAAGCAGGAAGTGCCTCAGACAGAAATATATTCATCATCCGTGCAGGCTTTTGCCGTGAACAACATCGCCCCGCAGACCGGTGGCAGGATCAAGACCATCAAGGTTGATGTCGGCAGCTTCGTGAACAAGAACCAGCTGCTTGCCGAGATGGACGCCGCGCAGCTTGATCAGGCAAGACTGAAACTTGTCAACGACTCCACCGAGCTCAGCCGTCTGAGAAGCCTTTACGAGGAAGGGGGCGTGTCCAAGTCTGATTTCGACGCCGCCGAGATGGCTTGGAAGGTGAGCCGCAGGTCCTACAACAATCTGCTTGAGAACACCTGGCTCCGTTCGCCTATCAGCGGCGTCATCACCGCGAGAAACTACGATCAGGGCGACCTTTATTCCGGCCAGCCGATCTTCGTTGTGCAGCAGATCACTCCGGTGAAGCTCCTCGTGGGCATCTCCGAGTCAGACTACACCAAGGTCAAGAAAGGCGATCAGGTGGAGATCACCGCTGACGCCATCCCTGGAAGAACCTTCACAGGAAAGGTCAACAAGGTATATCCTACTATCGATCCTACCAGCCACACATTCACCACTGAAGTGCTTGTCGGCAACACTGACAGGACTCTGCGTCCGGGAATGTTCGCAAGGGTGAAGGTCGAGTTCGGCGTGAACAACAGCATTGTTGTTCCTGACGAGGCAGTCGTCAAGATGCAGGGCTCAGGCCAGAGAAGTGTCTATGTCGTTGGCTCCGACAACACTGTGAACAGCGTGATCGTCAAGGTCGGCCGTCATTTCGACAGGTATTACGAGATTCTCGAAGGCCTTAATGAAGGCGATGTGGTAGCCACCAAGGGTAGCTCCAGCCTCAAGGACGGGGCCAAGGTCGAGATCTCCAAGAACAACTAAAGAGTTTAAACTATGAGTATATACAGATCCGCGGTGAAGAAGCCCGTGACGACAGCGTTGATATTCGTAGCCTTCGCTGTCTTCGGAATCTTCTCACTGATGAACACCTCCTTGGCGAACTTCCCGGATTTCGACGCGAACGTCGTTCTGGTGATGTCGTCATACCCGGGAGCGAGCGCTTCCGACATCGAGAACAACCTGACCAAGGTGCTTGAGAACACGCTGAACAGTGTGGCTGACCTCAAGGACATCACATCAAGGTCAAAGGAGAATGTCTCCATCGTCGTCCTGGAGTTTGAATATGGTACCGATATCGACGAGGCCTGCAACAACATCCGAGACAAGCTTGACCTTGTCAACTCTTCGCTTCCTGACGGAGCGTCCGTGCCTGTGCTCTTCAAGTTCGGTATGGATGATATGCCTGTGCTGATCCTTTCGGCGAAGGCGGACAAGAGCCTTATGGGTCTTGACAAGATCCTTGACGACAAGCTGGTCACCCCGCTTGGCCGTGTCAAGGGAGTGGGTACAGTGAGCGTTTCCGGTGCCCCTGAAAGGGAAATCCACGTTTACTGCGACCCTAACAAGTTGGAAGCCTACGGTTTGAGCGTTTCTGGAATATCCCAGATCATCGCCGCCGAGAACCGTAACGTCCCTTCCGGAAGCATCGACATCGGCGCCGAGTCCTTCACCCTTCGTGTCGAGAAGGAGTTCAAGGACCCTTCCGAGCTGCTCGACATCGTTGTCAGCACAAGGAACGGCCAGACTGTCTATCTCAGGGATGTCGCCACCGTCATCGACGGCCTTGAGGAAAAGTCACAGGAGTCTTTCACAAACGGTGAGAGATCCGCGATGATCGCCATCCAGAAACAGTCCGGAGCCAACACGGTCAACGTCATCAAGAGCGTCAAGCAGAGACTCAAGACAATCGAGCCGACGCTCCCTTCCGATGTGAAGATCACGACTGTGGTCGATAGTTCCACGAACATTCTCAACACTCTTAACTCGTTGAAAGAGACGATTATCATCACCCTGCTGGTGGTTATGCTCGTCGTCTATATATTCCTTGGAAGATGGAGGGCCACGTTCATCATCGTGCTGTCCATCCCTATCGCCTTGCTGGGATCGTTGATCTACCTTTACGCTACGGGCAACACATTGAACATCATCTCGATGTCCGCCTTGTCAATCGCGATCGGTATGGTGGTGGACGATGCCATAGTGGTGTTGGAGAACATTTCCACGCACTTGGAACGTGGCGAGAAACCGACCGAGGCCGCCGTTCACGGAACCTCCGAGGTGGGTATCTCCGTAATCGCCTCGACACTCACGATGCTATGCGTGTTCCTGCCTTTGACAATGGTCTCCGGAATGGCCGGAATTATGTTCAAGCAGCTTGGTTGGATCGTCAGCATCATTATGATCATCTCCACGACGGCGGCCTTGACTCTCGTGCCGATGCTCTGCTCAAGAATGCTCAGCAACAAGCCTAAGAACGGCAAGCTGCACAGGGCTATCTTCGACAACGTGGAGAAGTTCCTTGACAAGATCTCCGACGGTTACGCCAAGATCATCGGATGGGCTATGAACCATAGAAAAACGGTCATATTCAGTGCTTTGGCTATATTCGTAGCTGTTCTTGTCCTGCTTGGACCGGGTTTGAAGAGTGAATATTTTCCTCATTCCGACGAGGGTCGTCTGTCTGTCTCCATCGAGCTTCCTGTGGGAACCGAGCAGACCGTGACCGGTGAGTTCGCCAAGAACTTCGCGGCCAGACTCCAGTCTGAAATACCTGAGATCCAGGTGCTTCAGTACCGTTTCGGCCAGGCCAGCACGGACAATGTCTGGGGAAGTATGCAGTCCAACGGCTCGTACATCATCTCGATGAACATCAACCTCGGTTCGATGGAGGACCGTAAGCGTTCTTCCACCGAGATCGCCGACATCATCAGAAAGGATCTTCGGGAATATCCTGAAGTCAAGAAGGGAACCGTCACCGAAGGAATGGGCGGCGTAGGTGGAGCGGCTTCCATCACGCTTGAGATCTTCGGCTACGATTTCGACGAGACCGACCGCATCGCCAAGGAGATCCAGGGCAAGATGCTGGAGAACGAGAACTTCTCGCAGGTAGTGCTCAGCCGTGATGACTACACTCCTGAGTATCAAGTGGATTTCGACAGGACGAAGCTGGCTCTCAACGGACTGAACTCCACGACCGCGGCCGCCGCGTTCAGCGCAGCGATGAACGGTTCGATCGGTTCCTACTACCGTGAGGAGGGTGAGGAATATAACATCCGCGTCATCTATGACAAGAAGTTCCGTTCGAGCGTGCAGGACATCGAGAACATCGTTGTCTATACTC
>CAVCRL010000183.1:0-5281 GCA_963604455.1 Lachnospiraceae bacterium
AGCATCGTCCCGATTGCCACATAGCTCTCCATCCAGCCGTTCAGCTGGCTCATCAGCTCCTCGGCCGTCTTGTATACCTCGGCGATGTTCTTCTCTTGGTTCGCCTGTTTCCATGCCATCTGGATCATATTCAGAACTATCACGAGAGTCATCTGGCTGACGATCAGTACATTGTTGTCCTTCGCCACCTGCCAGAGCATCGGATCCTCTTCAAGCATGAGTCTGAACGCGCCTTCGACCGGGATGAACATCAGATTGTAGTTCACCTTTCTCCGGCCTTCCGGAATGTACGAGGTGTAGTCCTTCGTCTTAAGCTCGTCCACATGCTTGCGCACACTCTCGACATGGGCCTTGGCGAACTTCACACGCTCCTCAACTTTCTCCGCGTTGATATATTCCTTGTAAGAGTTCAAGCTGACCTTGGAGTCGATGATGACGGTCGTGTCGTCAGGGTAGAGCACCATCACGTCAGGGATCATCGTCCTGCCGCCCTCGCTCTTGATCTCGTGCCCAGCCTCATCCGTCATCACGCTCTGGGTGAAGAAGTGCACTCCTTCCACCAGCCCGGCGTTCTTCAGCACATCCGTAAGCAGCATCTCGCCGAAGTCGCCCTGGACCTTTGAATATCCCGTCAGTGCGTTCGCAAGGTTCCTGGCCTCGTCTCCGACCGCCTGCGACCGTTCCATCACATTGTGAATATGCTCCTTCAGCTGCGCGCTTTGCTCCACAGCCTCTTTCCTGGACTCCTGCACGGCCTTGCCGAATTCGGCGAACTTCTCCTGCATTGGTTTCAGAAGCTCCGAGATCGACTCCGCACTTTGCCTCTTGAATTCGGAACTGTTGTCCGCCGACAGAGCCTTGAACGCATCCTTCATATTCTCAAGCTCTTTTTCGTGCTGCTCTTTCTGCATATTCAAGGCTTTTTCCTGAGCCGCCTTTTGCTCGGCCAACGCTTTGTCCTGAAGCTCCTTTTGAGCGGCCATAGCTTTTTCCTGCACCAGCCTTTGTGCCTCAAGCGCCTTCTCCTGCTCCTCCCTGAGCCGGCTCTCATATTCCTCCCTGGCCTTGAGAGTGCTTTCCAGTGCCGCCTTCTCTCCGGTCAGGGTCGTCAATTGCCTCTGGAGATCATCCTCCGCATCCTCATATTCCTTGACAATCCTTTGCCTCTCCGCCGCATTCCGCTGAATGACAACAAGAAGCGCCACCACGGCGGCCACCGCCACAGCCGCGAGCAAAATTATTATTATCGTGAAGTTCATAACCTTAACTATTCTTTCGTAACCAATCTCTGAATATCAAATCGTTGATTTGCCTCTTCTGTCCGTTGTCAGTCAGTATGTTGTTCTTTTTAAGAGCGTTTCCGGCGGTCTGGACCGAGCTGGTCGAACCAAGCCCGTATTTTGAGATGAAATCCTCCGAAGTGACCCGCACACCTTCCGGATCCTCGTTGGCGATTGCGACGAGCAATGATTTTTGCTTCTCGGAAAAGCGTGCGAACTGCTCTTCATACGAGAAACTTTGCTGGGCTATGATCGCATCATATATCGAGCCGAAATCTGATTTTGTCAGCTCTTCTCCGGATCCTGTCTGCGCGAACGCCTCGTTCATCATCAGTTGGATGTACCAGGTAACCCCGTTGAAATATTCATAGCACTCATCGACAAGTTCTGGATCTATTCTTTTGCCAAACTTTTCGAACATCGTGGTGGCGAATTTATTATAGATCTGCTTGTCAATAACGCTTATCGTCATCATCACCGCGCTGTTGTAGAAAGGCTTGTCAGGAGACTTGAACATATTGTTCATCGAATGGCTTATGCTCCCTGTGTAGATGAACGAGATATTCCTGCATTTCTGCATCAATGTCCTCAGATACGCTTCGACATTCTTTTCCTTGAAGTCTCTTATTTTCTGGAACTCGTCTATGGCTATTACTGTCGGCTTTTTCAGTGAATCAAGTATGGAAATGATCTCTTCAAGGGTTTTGTCAGGGAACTTGATTTCGGAGATTCCTGTTCCGAGAGAGAACGATGCCGTCAGTTCATTGTATTCGATGGTAGGTTTTATGGATTTGAGGCCGTTGAGGAGCTTTTCCTTGATCCCGAACAGGCTGCTTTTAGAGAAGACCTCTTTCGCTACAAGCATAGCCATCTCTTTCAGCGACCCGGCGGAGTAGATGTCAATGAGAAAGGTATTGTAGTGGTCCTTTATGGCTTTCTGCTCGAAACAATGTCTGATTAGGCCGGTTTTTCCCAGCCTTCTTTTTGCGAACAAAGCCACATTACGTCCGTTGACGATGTGCTTGCAGAGTTCCGAAGTCTCTGTCACCCTGTCGCAGAAATATTCCTCAGGGACGAACGGTGTGATTATGAATGGGTTTCTTATGATGTTCGACATGATTACGCAATATTACATTATGTAAAATAACATTATGCAATATTACGTAAAAAATGAGGAATATCCAAGAATGGTTATTAGTTAATTGCATTGTCAAGATGATAGGTAGGATAAAAAAACACATAGAATTGCAAAGAAACAGAAAAAGATTGGTTCTTACCCCCTGCGCTGTTTGCTCTCATTCTGAAAATCGCATAAATTGCTGCTGTCCAGTTTGAGATTGACAAAAATAATTTCGGATTGGTGTCGTGTTTTGGAAACTTTTATTATTTTTGTATTGAATGATGACTTGTGGGAAGTTAAGATTGGCGTTGATGGAGGAGGCACGTGATTTTATCGAATCATTGCCACGATCAGCTGCGAATAAAATCTATTACAACATTCGTAGGATTGTTGATGGTGAACGTGATGCTGATTTGTTTAAAAAGTTGACGGGTACAAGGATTTGGGAATTTCGAACCATTTATGGTAATATGACATACCGTTTGTTTGCGTTTTGGGACACGAGAAAGGAAATGCTGGTGGTTGTCACTCACGGAATTGTCAAAAAAGTGCAGAAAACTCCGCATAAGGAGATTGCGAAGGCGGAAGCTATTATGAAATCTTATTTTAATGAAAGATAAACGATTATGGCAGAAATGAAATTATATCCGTTGGAGGAGGTTCTTGATGAGCATTTTGGTAAGGTTGGAACTCCGGAAAGGGATTCTTTCGAGAAAGAGGTCACAGATGCGGTTAATGCCTTCAGGCTCGGAGAGGTTGTCCGGGAGCGTCGTCTGGATCAGAATCTGACTCAGGAGGAGCTCGGAAAGCGAATGGGTGTAAAGAAGTCCCAAATTTCCAAACTGGAGAGAGGTGATGATATGTCCCTCCGTTCGATGCGACGGGTTTTCCGCGCCCTGGGGGTCGAGTCTGCCACACTCGACCTCGGCCAGGCGGGGAAAGTTACTTTGTGGTGATGATTCTTCAGGCGGTTATTCCTTGCCGGTCCAAAAGTGTTCGATCTCTTCGAGGGTCTTGCCGGTGGTCTCGGGGACGCACTTCCACATTATGAGGAGGTACGGGACGCACATCGCGGCGAAGAGGAAGAAGGTGCCGGCAGGGGAGAGCGTCTCCAGCATCCACGGGGTGAGCTGGCCGATCAGGTAAGTGCCGATCCAAAGGGCGAGGCCGGCGATGCTCATCGCAAGGCCACGGACTCTGTTCGGGTACATCTCTGACAGGAGGACGAAGACAACGGCGCTGATCGAGATCGCGGTGCAGAACACGTAGAGCAGGAAGAACGTCAGCAGGAACCAGGTCGGAAGGCTCTGCGGGAAGCAGAAGTACAGCCCGATCATCAGCAGGCAGAGGATCATTCCGCCCACGCCCCACCAGACCAGCTGCTTGCGGCCTACCTTGTCGATGATCAGAAGGGCGATGACCGTCGTGAGCATATTCACAACCCCGACAAGAACCGTCGAGAACATCGACCCCTCGCCGGACAAACCTGCGTCACTGAATATCTTGGGACCGTAGTAAAGCACGGCGTTCACTCCCATAAACTGGCCGAGGATGGCGATGGCGCAACCGATGAGGACAGCCTTGAATATTCCCGGCTCCAGAAGGGCTTTCCATTCCGACTTGGTCTCCCCGGCGATGGAGGCCTTCGTCCGCTCGATTTGCCTTGCCACCTCAGTTGAGGATGTGAATATCCCCTCAAGAATCCTTGCCGCCTTCCCGTCCCTATGCTTGGTGATGAGCCAGCGCGGACTCTCCGGAATGAAGAAGATCACAAACAGGAACAGCAGGTCCGGAAGGGTCTCGTAGCCAAGCATTCCTCTCCAGTACTCGGAATTGAATATTCTTGTCCAAAGGTCTGTGGCTGTTGAGTTTACATCCGCATCCTTGAGCACAAAGTAGTTGATCAGGTACGCCAACAGGAATCCGATCGTGATGGCGAGCTGGTAAAGCGACACGAGAGTTCCTCTTTTCTGAGCCGGAGCAATCTCCGAGATGTAGATCGGTGAGACAATCGAGACTATTCCAATTCCGAATCCGCCGATGATCCTGAAGAAAACCAGCTGGTTGAAATCCGAGCAGACGGCGCAGCCTATGGCCGAGACGCTGAACAGCAACGCCGAGAAGAGCATCGTCCTCTTCCGGCCATAATTGTCGGACATCATTCCCGCGATCATCACGCCGAGGATCGAGCCGATCAACGCGCAGCCCACGTACCAGCCCTCGGCTATCGTCGTCAGCTGGAACTGGTTCTTGACGATCTCTGTCGTGCCCGAGATCACAGCCGTGTCGTAGCCGAAAAGGATTCCTCCTATCGCAGCCACAACGGCCAGGAACACCACCCGGCCCATATTGATGCTTTTGTCCATAGTCTATTGTTTGTCAAAATATTCCATATACCGATCATACAGGTGTCCGGCCTGCAAGTATGCTGACTGCGGACTCATAAAATGTGAGAACTCGAAGGTGATAGCCTTATCGTAGCCGCAACGGGCCGCCGCCTCCAGCTTCATCCGAAGTTTGTCGAATTTGATCGGCAGGAAGTCGATAGGCATATCACGGTCGAAACTCTCCGCGTTTGTCCAGCACTGCATTCCGTACCTGTCAGCAAGCTTCTTGTTGACAGAGAAGAATGCGTCCAGCTCGTCATAGTCGATGTGTCCGTCCTGGAAGGCGCAGGCGTCCACGACATCGTGGATCCCGTCGAAGATCTCGTTCCACTCCTCTTCGTGCTTGTCGATCGTGACTCCCTCCTTGGGATTGGACCTTGCGGCACTGACCGCCTTCTTGCCATCGATCCAAGGCGAGATGAATGTCGGAAGGCCTCCCGAGATGTCCTTGCACATCCTGCCCATCTCGTGGAAAGTCTGGATGCAGTCCTTGG
>CAVCRL010000184.1:0-5262 GCA_963604455.1 Lachnospiraceae bacterium
GGAATATGTTCTCGGTCGTCACTCCAATCTGTCCTTTGTTTGCCATAATATCTTTCATTTTTAAATTTACGAATATATTCAGTCAGCCCCACCATCTGGTGAAGCCGATTCAAGGATAGTCAAAATATGTTCCAAGAGATTCGGACTGACAAATTGTCACTGTCCTTCATTCCCCGTTTTTCCTGATTCTGTGCTTTTAACCTCGGATCGGGGATTACCGCATACAGCCTCCAAGCTGTGAGAATGCTCCTGCCTGTATCCAGCAGGCAATATTCCATAAATCTTCCGGAAAGATTTGACAAGATGACTGGAGTCCGAACACCCCATTTCATATGCGATTCCCTTGACGGTCATTTTGATGTTCAACAGCAAATCCTCCACTTTCCTTTATTCTGTTTCTTGCGATATACTGCCGTAAGGGTTCCTGAAAATTCCGCTAAAAAATTCCCCACATATTTGGGAGAGATATTTAGCAGCTGTTTTTAGATGAATCAAAAATCCCGTTATCGTGCAACTCGCTTTCTCGATGATTATGCTTAATAACTTTTTCCAATAATTTCAAAACAGCTTCTTAGACATTATGAAACATTTAGGCATTTTGCATTTCAAAATCTACCGAAATGGAGATTGGAACGTTTATTCATAAGCAAGCATCATATTATGTATATGTTACCAAACAGGATTGCGTTACGCATATATTCCAATGCGATAACAGAGGAGTTCGCCATATTTGAAATGGATGATGCTTTTGTTATGGATCCAGAACATATTGAGGCGTTTTGCTCAGCCATCGCTGACTTCAAAGAGAATATCAAGACTCTAAAAAAACGGCTGTTGGGTGTACCAATAAAGCTATAACAGGCCTTTGGTACAGGGAAAGGCATTCTGGTGTACCAATGGATGGCGGGATAGCAATTGGTACAGAAAAGTGCCCTCTGGTGTACCAATGTGAGGTGAAGCAGGTTGTAGATTTGCTTAACGATGGAATAGCATTTCTATTTCAATAGTGAAAAGCCAGAGCGTACGATTCCATAAAACATTGATAATAAAGCAGTGGACCACCACCAAATGGCTATCAATCAGTTGTAAAACGCTGGTCTTCCATTCTGACTGCCAGTATTACATATCTCATTAATTATTAATAATTTAGCAATCAGAACATTTTTGACATAAACACAACCCAATCCGAATAACGGCGCACTTGTCAGACCAAGAAGACAAACCCTTGTTCCGTGAGCGGTATTGAAAAAAACAAAGCATCTTACACCTACAGATGCAAGATGCTTACTTTCTGACGATTAAAAATCTGTTTTGATTTGTTCGAAATGTTCTTTGAGGTGAAACCATCTTCAAACGAACAAATCAAAAAACAGTTTCTAAGGATCATTCATTCCTTTCGAGGATTTTCCGGACACGAGCGAGGAAGCGTTCGCGGAATGGTTCCGGGGAGATGACGCGGATGTTGTCGGCGTACTTTAGCAGGGCGGCTTCCAGTTCCCAGTTCGGGCGTACGGTGACACTCATTCTGGCGGGTTCCTCGTCAGAGTATCCCTTCAGAATCTTCAAGCTGGAATGGAACGGATTAGTTGTCAGATAATTGAAAGTTTTCTCATCATAGACAAGGAACTCTATGTCCTGAACCGGCTCATTCTCCATAATGGTCACTCCCACCACATCCTTGAAATATTCCTCAAAGCCACCTCCACTATAAGGAATATATTCAACGTCATCCACGACAGAAAATCCTTTGATCCTGTCCAGGGCGTAGTTCCTTATGGCCTGAACCTTCACGTCAAAGCCGAGCAGGAACCAGCGGCAGTTGTACTGCTTCAGATAGTAAGGGTGGAATATCCGATCCTCAGCGGGGCCAAAGGCGGGTGAATATCTTATCTTCAGCACCTTTCTACACTCTATCGCCTTGAAAAGCCCGTCGAAATGGTCCAAGCCAACGAGATCCTCATTGTTCTCGAAACCGACGCAGTCCAGATTACCCGATGTCAGACCGAACTCCTCGAAACGCTTGGCGGATTCCTCCAATCGATCAAAGTGCGGCAATCCCTTGAAGCGTCCGAGCATCTTGATCGTGTCTCGGATCATCTTTGCCTCATCTACGGACAGCGGTCGGTTGTTTATCGAGAAATCCGGATCCGCATACCGGTAATAAACACGTCCCCCCTCCCCTCTCATTTTGACTATCGCACCGGGATATTCAGCCATCAGAGTCTTTATGTCGGCGAACACCTGGCTTCTGCTGACTGTCGATTCCGGGTCATCCGAAGTCCGGATCGCATCACCGCATTCCCGAATCAAATCCTCGATGTAGAACTTCTTGTTCCTGTCTCTCAGGCAAGCGTCCAAACGGTGGTACCTTGCCATTGCATTCTTGTTGACTGGCATATTCATTCTAATTTTTGAAAAGACATTACTTTACGAGGCCCGGTCAGGAGACCACTGTCACGGTGCTCGTGGCCGTGCGCTCGTTCTGGTTGACTTCTATGCGGACCGGGATCTTCTCCTGAAGTTCCTCGATGTGGCTGATTATGCCCACCTGCCTGCCGGACTTCATACGGAGGGTCTTCAACGTGTTCACGGCATTCTGGAGAGGCTCGCCGGAAAGGGTCCCGAAGCCCTCGTCGATGAACAGAGTGCCGACAGAGAGACCATCTCCGATGTCGGACAGCGCCAAAGCCAGAGAAAGGGACACAAGGAAACTCTCTCCGCCGGAAATCGTGCTGGCCGGACGGGAGACGTAGCCTTGATAGGCATCCTCCACCTCGATGACGAACGTTCCCGGCACGACCTTGAGGACGTACCTGTCCGTCAGGTCCTTCATATAAAGATTCGCCGCCTTCACAAGGCTGCCAAGCACATAGCTTTGGGCTATCTTACGGAAATTCTTGCCTGCACTGTCACCGATCAAATCATTCAGGCGGGTCCACATCAGGAACTCTTTCCTCAGATTGTCGGCCACCTCTTTCAACTTGCCGACTTTCTCCAGGTTCTCCTCATCCTGCCTCAGAGCATCTGCCATAAGAGCCGCCGCACTCGTAGCGCCAGACATAGCCTCATCGTTGCTCTTGTACAGAGCCTCCAAACTCTCGACAGTGTCCTCCGCCGCAATGGACGGCTTGTTCGCCTGATGCTCAGACTCATTCCTCCGATCCGTTTCCAACGCCACCTTCGCCGCGGCCAACTCTTCAGAGGCCACCCTGTGCCTACGCTCAATCTCGGATATCACCGCGACAGGATATTCAGAAAGAGCCTTCAGTGCCGCTCTGTCATATTCAGAATGCTCCGACAGGAACGTCTCGACTTCGGAGGATTCCGCCTTTGCGTTTTCCTCGGCCCGCTCGAGTTTGTGCTTCTCCAGGATCAAGCCACTCTTGACCGAATCCGCCTCATCGGACGAACCTGGAATATTCGTAGCCTCCGCAGCCGGAAGCTCTTTCCACGACGGCATCATCTCCTCTATGGCCGCCACCATTCCTTGCACTATGCCTATCCTTGTCCTCAACTCATCGGCCGACTTGATCAGGCTTTCTGCACACTCAACACGCTTCCGATGCGAACGAACAGCCTCCGCAATCTCTTTTTTGAATATTCCGGTATCCGCGCTCCATTTCCCTTCCCAAGGCGAGCCGGCGAGAATGTTTCCGACCGTCTGCTCCGCTGATGAAACGGCCTTACTTCTGTCCGAGACAAACGCCTCTACCCTTTCGATCTCGGATTTCTTAGCCTGGACTTCGCTTTCCGCCTTGACACGGGCAGCCACAGCCTTGTCCACGGTGTCCCTGGCGGCGACACTTGACTTTCGAGCGTCGGCGGCATCTTCCTCAAGACGGGCACAAACCTTCTCTTTTTCAACAAGTTCGGACAGCCGCAAGCATATTTCCTGACTCATCGCCTCAAGTGCCGCCTTAGCGCCGTCATCAACGGCCGTCAAACCGCATTTCTGGGCTGCCATCCTCACGGATTCCGTCATCAGATCCACACTACAGTCATTTTCAAAGGCGGATTTCTGTCTGCGCAACTGGTCTGACTCCGCAACAATCTCAGCCACAAGACGATCGTAACGCTCCTTGTCATTACGGTACAGAATCCGGGCCTCCTCGCGGGCACTCTCAAGAGGCGCGAGACGTTTCTGCAGATCAATGTCTGTCGGCAGCGCCGACTCGATCTTCCGCATACAGACAGGACATAGGTCCCCTACCTGAAGGTTGTTGCGGATAGCCTTGACGGTGTCTTCAACCGTTCTGCTCTGCATTCTATAGACCTCATCCGCTCGTTCCGAGTTAATGCGTTCAGCCTCCACGACCTTGACCAAAGTGTCCCGTTCAGCTACCTTGGCGTCAAGAGCCTTCTCTTTCTCAGCGATATCCTTCTCTTCCGCCTTACGCTTTTCAATCTGCTGTTCCAAAAGCGACAACCGCCCCTGAGCCAGTTTGATGTCCACAGACTTTTCCTTCAGATCTCCGATCTCCTTACGGACCGCCGCCGCGTTCGACTCGGCCAAAGCATCCTCGGCCTTCTTCTGCGCCTCCTCGGCAAGTCTCCTGCTGTTTCCAGCGGTATTCTCCGCTTCCTTCACCTTCTCCAACGCCAGAGCCTTTTCCGTCAAGTCCGACCGCAGAACCGAAAGTTCGGCTTCTGATTTATGAATATATTCCCGGCCGCTCTCGATGACATCTATGTGTCCTGCAATGGTCTGCTCCTTCTCCAGAACAGGCAGCAAAGGAGCGTCCTTTTCCAACCCCGAGTCAACGGAGGCTTTTTCCTCGGCCAGCCTCTTCTCCTCGTCACTCAAGAAAGCCAATCCTCCTTTTACCGACCGGTATCTTTCAGATAATCCGGAGATTCTTGTCCTGGCTTCCCCGGCGGCCATCTCTTCCCTCTTCTGATTTTCGAGATTTCCCCGTACGGCCTCCGTAGTCCTGAACGAGGCGGCAAGGTTCTCCTCGGCGACATATTCATCAGTCCTCATCACTGCCTCTTTTTCCGCCACAGCCTTGGAGTCCGATTCTATCGTCGCCTTCAATCTGGCCTCCTGCTTCAGCCAGTCCATTTTCTTACCGCACTCGTCTCTTGCCGCACGGGCGGATTCCGCCTCGGCCATCTTTGCCTCCTTCTCTTCAAGTTTCCGGTCTTTTTCCTCATCTGAAAGAATTCTTATATCACGGATTTTCTCCTCAGCGTCGGCAGAAGCCTTCTCCTTTCGCCTTGTGATCTCAAAGACCTTCGCCCCGATCTTCGTGTAGATGTCCG
>CAVCRL010000185.1:0-5246 GCA_963604455.1 Lachnospiraceae bacterium
TGTCCCGCAGGTCGCAAGCCTCCGCCGTGCATCCCGGAGTGCTGTCCTTCGGGTAAAAGTAAAGCACAAGCTTCTTTCCCTTGAAATCATTGAGACTTACCTCGTTGTCATTCTCATCCACACCAACGAACTCCGGTGCCTTTGCCCCTATTTCCAACATATTCTTGAATATTCGTTAATAATATAATCGTTAAACTTTCCGTCTGCGATTTTTGTGCAGTGGTCTATTTCAACCCCTCGCAGGTAGCCTTGATGACCTCCGCCACTTCATCCCGGTTGTCGATGTTGACCTGGTACATCGCCTTGGCCCCCTCGTAAGGAATCGCCTCCGGCATTCCGAATCTCTCGTTGGTCTTGGCCTTCTTGACCAGAACCCGATTGTCGTAGATTCCCCCGAAATATTTCCCCTGCCAGTACAGCAGAAACTCTCCCATCATCGGCTTCGTGCAAATCCCCTCCAGCAGTCCCATCTGCTCCACCGCGAAATCCCTGTAATCCTTACTTGTCATATTACTTCTTCCTTTGTGCAAGCGCATTCACCGAATCTTTGTCAAGCCCAGTGCACCTGACAATAAATTCTGTCCATTAACAGCCATAAAGATAATAGTTTTAGTTGGTTAAACAAATTGTTGCCTCTATTTATATTCGTCAATAGTTTGATAAAACTTCATATTACCTGCAAACGGTGTGACTTCAGCATAATGCGTAGTTATGTCATCTTTCGGATATGCGCCATTATCAATACCACTTGTTTTTGTGAATATGGCGGCATACAAACACCGCTTCGGACGCAGTGTAACACTAATGAATATGCCGCCTATGGCTCAGTAAACCTTAGCTGGCATACGAATCGGCTTCACACAAGCATAAAAGCATAATCGTATGCCGCCATTTTGAAAAAGACGATCCTTTGTCCTAAAAGGGTAAGCCATACCCGGTTGACTGCCTAAAGCGGCAAGTAATTAACCGGCGACCCTATTGACCGTCAACATTAACCTTAATGTTGGTGCGAAACGACAAAAGTCAGTTAATAATGATATGGTTTCCCAAAACATTGATGTCTATTTTTTGAGGATTCAAGATAGAAGTGCGACACTGGCGGGCTATCCCGCCGGTGTTGGCGAGGTCAAAAGGCAATACAAAGAAGGGAGACATTGCAGTCTCCCGAATGATCAATTATCTTTCTATGAACTTAAAGAACAATCCGAAAACTTGGCAAATAACCTTGTTGATGATGTTGTCATTCGGTGGCTTGTTTCAGTTTATAGGGGTTGGCTGCAAAGCTGGGACGTTATCGGAGATGATTTTCCGGCGCTTGCCGCATCGGTGGCAAGCGTGGCTGCGACAATGGTATTCCTGTTTTGGATATGAGTAAGCCTGGAATTTTTATAAGATACCTTTGCGTGCCTACGATGAGAATGAGAATCTTTCAGAGGTAGTGTGTCGTGCTCCCGATCCTTGACAATATGTTAGCTGATGAGATTTTCCTTGATATTGACAGCGATTTCATTTTGAATTCACGGCTAGCATAGCCAGTCCGTTTATCGTGACAAAATTTGGATCCTCTACAATTTGAATTGGAAAGCCGATTTTTTGTAACTTGGAGTAGTAGTCCACAATATCCATATTACTGCCTACAAGCCAACATTGATCGACTCGGTTTGCCGGATTATTGATGATGTCCTGAACAACTCTAAGGATTCCACCGATAGAGCATAAAGCTGTTTCCTTAAACAGAATAACTTTCCCGTTGTCAATTAGAGTGATGTAGCAACAGTGAGTGTCCAAGTCGATCAGAAGAGATCTCTTCTGATTGATTAACTGCAATCCGGCAAGTGTTGCGATGGGAAACTCGACAAGATTTACTTTCTTGACACATCGTACTTTCTTGAATGAATCTGTAATTGCACGCTTTTCTAATATGCCAGACAAAGGGGAGCAAGAGGCGTATATTTCTAAATTTCCAAATAGGAAAGTGAACGTTGGAAGAATTTCTTTAAATATGTGTTTGATAAATGTTTGCATGTCATCGAAGTTCGTGATTTCGCGAGCACAGGTGATTTTTTCTCGCCCATCTTTTAAGGGTAATACTTTTTCGATAATATGTTTGCCATACATTATCTGGACGCGGCTGTCTTGAAAAACGACCGCAATTTTTATCTTTTTTAGATTCCTGAACACCACTATAAGTTGTTTATATTGGGGTGGGCAACCAGAAGAACTTATTCGATGGCGACTTTCCAGGAGTCGATCGTGCGGGTTTGGGTGGAGATGTTGATGCCGACCTTGACGAGTTTCCTGCCGGACGCTGAGCTTGCCGAAGCGTCTCTGCCTGTAGCCCAACCAGTCGCTTCGACAGGCTCAGCGACCAGTTTCGTGATAGGCTCAGCGACCGGTTTGGCGGCCGAAGCGGCTTCATAGCTATCCGAAGCCCCCTCAAACCTGTACGGAATCAGGTACCCTTTCTCGTCAATCTGCTTGAGCGCTTCCTCTGCGGATCCGTCCACCTTGAACTCAAAGACGTAGATCCTGTCTTTGGTTCGGCAGACGGCATCCGCCCGGCCGATGGCCGACTTGACCTCGGCCTGTGTGTAATACCCGAGCAGTGAGAAGATCAGGTATATGATCGTCTGAAAATGCTTCTCGGACTTGTTCTCCAGGTCGTAAGGGATCCCGGCGAGAAAGGATTTCATTCTTTCCAATGCCCCGTTGATGTCATTGTTCTTCAACGCCTTGTTGAACTGGAGCACGAATGAGGCGCTCATCCCCTCCGAGCCTCTGTAACTGTTCAGAAGCCCTTTGAGAAAACCTTCCCTGACTTCTCGGTTTGGATAGCCTAAGGTGTAGGATTCATCCTCTGGACTGTACCCTTTTATCGTCAGATAGCCTGTCTGATAAAGAAGTGGCAGAATGCTGTCCGAAAACTCCGGTGAGACATCAAAGTCGCTTCTTGCGATCTCGTTCATCCTGTCAAGAAGATTCTCTGGGATAGGATTCTCCCTCATCCGCTCAATCAAGAACGTTGGCGTGGCCGTGTCGAACCAATAACTGCCGAACATTTTGTCAGACAAGGAATTGAGTAGGCTGAAAGGGTTGTAGATGTCCTCCGATTTGGCGCAGAAATGGTAGCCATCGTAGTTGCTCTTCAGCTTTTCCAGGGCCGCATCAAAAGATATTTCCAGCTCATCTGCCATCTCCTGCACAGGAATATTCATCTGCGTTTGAAGTTCCTCCTGCGAAATTCCACAGACCGCTGAATATTTAGGCATCATCGAGATATTCTTCAGGTTGTTGAGCTCACTGAATATGCTGAGCTGGGCGAACTTGGTGATTCCCGTGATGAACACGAATCGAAGGTACGGATCGAGACTCTTGATCGGACTGTAGAAGTTCCTCATAATCTGGCGCATAGGCGTGAGCCGCTCCTGATTGTTCACCACGTCCAGAAGCGGTGCGTCATATTCATCAATGATTATGACGGCTTTCTCGCCGGTCTGCTCGACCGCCCTGTGTACCAGGCCGAGAAAACGTTGGTTGATTTCAGTCTCCTCGACCACCTTGCCGTAAAGCCGTTCATATTCCAAAAGTTTGAGGTTCAATTCGCCTAGCAACTGCGTCTCATTGCAGTGCTTGGCCGTTGACATATCAAAGTGGAACACAGGATGCTTGGTCCACTCATTCTTAAGTTCCCCTGCCTTCAACCCCTTGAACAACTCGACCTCTCCAGCGAAGTAACTATGGATCGTAGAGGACAACAGTGACTTTCCGAACCTTCGTGGCCTGCTGAGGAATACATACTTGTAATTTTCCGCCAAGTTATGTACGATCCCTGTCTTGTCGATGTACAGGTACCCTCCTTCGACAATGTCACTAAATGTCTGCACCCCGATCGGGTACTTAATCTTTTTCTCCTCCATATCCCTTAGTCGTTTAATGCTTGGCACAGAAACTCGGTTATGCATAGTGATATTCCTGTGCCAAAGTCAGCAAGACAAAGATAATGAATATTTTCCATTCTTCGCCATTCCGCGAACTTAGAACGAGAACTTATAGCCGACGCTGAGGGTGGCGGTGGTGGGGTTCTGCCAGGTGAGGGACTTGAGTTTGGTGCCGGCCTTGTTGGTGTCGATCTCAAGCTCGTTGTGGTAGTTGAACATCGCGGTGAAATCCAGACTATGGCGCTTGGTGAGGTTCCATTCGAGGCCGAGGGCTCCACGGACGCGGTTCAAGTAGGCGTGGGTATAGCCGAGGAACTCATAGTCGGACCAAGTGTCGGTGGCGGTGTTGTGGGTGGCGCTGCACTTCGGAGCGTTGAAGATGTTGCGGAGCTCGACGTAGGCGTAGGGCTCCACGGTCTTGAAGCCTCTGTACTTGATCATCAGGCGTGATTTGAGGGTCAGCGGGTTGAGGACCTCCTGATACGGGTTGATGTCGTAGGACTTGTGGGTGAACTGGAGCCTCTCGCGAAGAGAGAAACGCCAGTCTCCGGCATCGATGCTGCCGGTCAGGTTGGCGGAGAATCTGTGCCTTGGCCTGAACTCGCCGGAAGAGTTGGCGTAGTGGCCGATGAAAGTGTAGTCCACGCCCGTTTTCAAATACTTGTTCAGCTTGTAGGACGCTCCGACCGAGAACTGATTCCTCTCGATTCCGGAGAAGGAATCCTTTGTCCGGACCTGATACTCGGCGTTCAGATGGAAACCTTTCGCGACCTTCCAATCCAACTCGGCGGAAGCGCGGCCATTGATGTCCTGCGCGGATGCCTCTGAATATGCCAGCGTCAGCAGGGCCAAAACAACAGCGGTGGCTTTCGGGAATATATTCATAATGCTCATAAATTCTGATTTTCAATAAATTGCTTGTTCCTTACGATTGAATCGATTGTCGTGTCGGCGGACGATTCGGTGTTGTAATAGACCTTGATGTAGGCGGAGTCCTTAAGGAAATCGATGTTGCCGATGGTGATGTCAACGGGCTTGATTCCGCAGCGTTCCTCTATGTCCTTGAAGAGTTCGTCCCGACGGTCCGGCACAATCAGGTCGATCCTGTCGTACAGAATGATTTTCGAGGCTGATCTCTTCAGGCTGCGGCTGCTCTCAAGAACCCAGATCAGGATGATTGACATTGCATTGGCGGCCACGGCCAGAAGCAGGTCTCCAGTCCCGAGGACGTAATGCGGTGCGTTTTCGGCCACGCCTGTGACCTTGAAAAGGGGAGTGAGGCCGTTGACCGCCGCGATCGCTATGATC
>CAVCRL010000186.1:0-5197 GCA_963604455.1 Lachnospiraceae bacterium
GCGTTTCTGCTGGCTCCGATGAAGAAAGGGATGTCCGCAAAGGAGTTCTACAAGAGACGATTCACCAAAATTGTACCGCCGTTCCTCATCTTCGCTGTTCTATACTCCACGCTTCCTTTGCTTTGGGGACAGATCGACATCCAGACAAGCATCCGCGACCTGACACATATTCCTTTGAACTTTCCGTCACTTGCGGGGCACCTGTGGTTCATTTTCCCTCTGCTGAGCCTGTACCTTTTCATTCCGGTAATATCCCCGTGGCTTGAAAAGGTCGGCAAGCGTGAGGAACGGTTCTTCATCATCCTGTTCGCCATCTCCACCTGTATCCCGTACCTAAACCGCTGGTTCGGAGAGGTTTGGGGGCAGTGTTTCTGGAACCAGTATCACCTGCTTTGGTACTTCTCCGGCTTCCTCGGTTACCTCGTGATGGCGCATTACATCCGGGTACACCTTGATTGGAACACACGTAAAAAGATGATTGTCGGAGCGATACTTATGACCGCCGGGGCAATCGTAACAATCCTTTCGTTCTATGTACAGGCCACGCCGGGAATTGTCATAAGCACTCCGGTACTCGAAATCGGCTGGAATTTCTGCACGATCAACGTGGCCTGTCTCACCGCCGGAACGTTCCTGATGTTCTCCTGCATAAAGCGTCAGGAAGCCCCTTGGCTCATCACCCGCCTTTCCAAACTGAGCTACGGGATGTACCTGATGCACATCTTCTGGCTGCACCTGTGGTCAGTGGTGTCCATCCAGACTCTCCAGCTGCACACTGCGGCGGCAATCCCGTTCATAGCGGTCTGCACATTCGTCTGCTGCGCCTTGACATCCGGACTTATCTCACGCCTTCCAGGCAGCAAATGGCTTATCGGGGTGTAATTATATCTACAGCTTCGCGATGGCGGTGACGAGCTGGTCGCCGAGACCGATGGTGTAGCCTTCGGTGGTGAAGAATACACGATTGAAGGTGTCGGCGAGGAGGAAGTACGGCATCCGGCGGTCTTTCAGGTCAAGTCCGTCAGGAAAGATGCCGAAACGGACATTTGCCGGGAGCGAGGCGGAATATTCCTTAATCCACCCAAGACCTTCTGCGGTGGTCAGAAGCAGGATCGGACGATTCCAAGCCTCCAGACCGGACTTCGCGGCGATAAGGTCGTTGATGGCGTGGACGGACGGCTCCTGCCGAGGGGTCAGGAAACCGATCACGTAGAATCCGCGGCCGGTTGTCGAAAGAACCGAAACAGGTTCTGAATCAGGATCCACCTTGTACTTTGTCTCCGCGTCGAACGAACCGATTACGGACAGTTTGTCCTCCGGAATGGTGATGCGGAGATCAAGCGTCGTGGTCTCGCCCTCCTTGACGGAGAACTGCTGCATCGTAACCGGCACACTGCCGTCGGAAAGACGGTTACCGCTCACAAGCACATAATCACCGACATCGAGCGAAGTTCCTTTCTTGAATATATTCGCCCAACTTACGCCTCCACCCATATCAACCTGACCTTCATCGAACGACAGAAGTTTCGTGCGGCCATTCTCTATCTTGCTGACAGTGAAGTGGGAATAGTACCCAGGATTGGCCAGGATAGCCGTAGGCTCGTAGTTCAGGACCAGCGTTCCGGTTGGAGCCACAACCTGCGAGGAAGCCTCGAAATCCACATCAACCCACTGGCCGTCAGCCTTGTACTGAATCTTTCCGGTCACAGGATCCTTGCGCGCGTCGATCCCGAGAGTCCTTGCGAGAGCGACAAAGAATATATTCCTGGAGCGCACGTCCCCCATTCTTGCCTGATAAACACCGATAGGTGACATCGGGATGCTCCAGGCCTTAGGGTCACGCAGCACCGTGATGCTGTCCCGCACCCATTTGATAAGGTTCGAAGGGACGGACAACTCCTCCTTCGACAGTTCGGTACCGAAAAATCCTGCAAAGAATGACTTGTAAGGACTGAGGAACTCGTTCTCGACCCTTGGGCAGAGAACAGCGTCAGAAGCGTTGTAACTATCATCCAGAATAGTCCTCGTTACATCTATCATATCCTTATTACTCAAGGATTTAAGCAGTTCCAAAGCCCTGGTGTCCGGATGATCCTCCAAGAACTTTTCGATCACCTCATAATTGCCGGCGGAAAGGGCCAAAAGCCTTCCCTTCTCCGAACTGTCCGTGGCGATGAATGTGGCCATATAAGCCTTTCGGATGCTGTCTTCCTGAGCGAAACGCCTGTCATTCTCAGCACGTTGCTCCGGAGTGACCTCAGGAATATTCGCGGTCTCCGGCGGAGGGACGATCATCATTGACTGAGGATCAAAGGAATGCTGGTCGGAAATCGTGATCTTAACCTCGGTGTCCTTGCCGAAAGAGACTTTTGAATAGCCATACTTGCCGTTCTTCGATGCCCAGGCCATCATATCCCCCATCCCTGCGGTCAGGAATGTACGCCCCTGAGCGTCAGTGTATTTGGAAAGCGCAGGATAGAACTCGGCATAGTTGTAGATCTTGAAATCAACCAATGCGCTGTCAACCGGGGAACCGTTCTCATCAACTACTGTGAAATCGACACGAGCAGTCTTGGCGTAATTGTCAATCAGATTGATCTCCGTGAAGTTAGGCCCGACCATAACCTTCTCTTCCGGACCGTCATAGTTTCCGAAAACTCTTGTGTGCATCAACAATCCACGGCTGGCCGGAGAATTGAACCACCCCAGATTAAGGACAGGTTCCGGCTCACAGGCACCAAGGAAATACCACTCACCGTCAGCCCAAGCCTCAACCCAAGCGTGGTTGTCATCCGTATGCGCCCAACGAGGGGTGTAAACCTGACGGGCAGGGATTCCCACAGCCCTAAGAGCCGCCACAGCGAATGTGGACTCCTCTCCGCAACGCCCCAGCGAACTTCTCATCGAAGAAAGCGGGGACAGGGTACGAGCGTCGGAAGGCTTGTAGGTCAGCTTCTCGTGGCACCAATGATTCACTTCCAGAATGGCATCCTTCATATTCATACCCTCCACCCGTGGCTTCAGCTCACGGTAGAAGGCGACCCTTGAAGTGTCAAGGTTCTCATTGTTCGCCCTTATCGGCAGCACGAAATGCCTGAATATCCTTTCCGGGACATTCCACCCCATCTCCTTGCGGGCGGCGAAGGACGAACGAATATTCTGGAGGTAATAGTCTGTGCTGTAATCCGTAACGTCAGCGAGCGGCATATAGGCATAGAGAAACTCCAAAGCCTCGAACTCTTCTGTCGTCAGATAGAGGTCGCTGACAAAGCCGTTGGACTCCGTCAGGCATTTCTTGTCTTTATCGACCGCAAAGAAGCCTTGCAGACGCTCCGGCCGCAACCTTTTGTTCAGATCCGCCTCTACCGTGGCACGATACGAAGCGTCGGTCATAAAATGATGAACCTCGCAGGATGAGAGCAGCAACAGGGCCGCCATCAGGGAGAAGAATGTCTTTTTCATAAATGAATATATTCAATCAGGTAATCTTTCCTCAGAAATCTGAGGCAACTAATTTTAACGCTTAGGAATGAACAACCCTCCCCTCCGGCAGCGATACCGGATAGGAGGGCTGGATATTCGTTGTCATCGACCATAAAGGTCTGTTGATATTACTCCTCTTCCTTCTCCTGAGCGGCGTACTCGGCAAGAAGCTTGGTCTGGACGTCGGCAGGAACAGGCTGGTAGTCAGCGAACTCCATCGTAAATGTCGCAGCTCCGGAGGTCAACGAGCTCAAGGTTGTGGAGTAACGGTAAAGCTCGGCGAGCGGAACACGGGCCTTGAGAATCGAGAAGCCCTTGTCTGAGCTCATACCCTCGATGAGCGCCCTCTTGTTCTGAAGGTCTGACATACAAGCTCCCATATAGTCGGCCGGAGTCAGGATCTCGACATTGTAGATAGGCTCCATAATCTTCGGACCAGCGTTGCGGAAGGCCTCCTTGAAGGCGTTGCGCGCGGCGAGGATGAAGGAGATTTCATTGGAGTCAACCGGGTGCATCTTACCGTCATAGACGAAGACTCTGATGTCACGGGCATAAGAACCGGTGAGAGGGCCCTCGGTCATCTTGTCGTTGAGACCCTTGAGGATGGCCGGCATAAAGCGCGCGTCAATGGCTCCACCGACAACGCAGTTGTAGAACTCAAGCCTTCCGCCCCATTCGAGGTCGAACTCTTCCTTGGTCTTGACGTTGAGGACAACATCCTTGCCGTCAATCTTGAACTTGTTCGTGAACGGAACGCCTTCAACGATAGGGCAGATGAGGATGGAGACCTCACCGAACTGACCGGCTCCACCGGACTGCTTCTTGTGACGGTAAGTCGCCGTAGCCACCTTAGTAATGGTCTCACGGTAAGGGATCTTCGGAGCGAACATAACGACCTTCACACCGAACTCGTTCTCCAGACGCCACTTGCAGACATTGATGTGCTGCTCGCCCTGGCCGCTGAGAATGGTCTGTTTGAGTTCTTTTGAATATTCAACGATGATCGTAGGATCCTGTGCGGAGATCTTTGAGAGAGCCTCGCCGAGCTTGGTCTCATCGTTCTGGGACTCGGCCTTGATGGCGCAGCGGTACTTGGATGCAGGGAAGACGATGTGCTCGTAGGCGATGCCGGATCCAAGCTGCGAAAGGGTCACGTTGGTCTTTCCTGAACGGAGCTTGACCGTACAACCGATCTCACCGGCCTGAAGTCCTGCGACTTTCTCCTTCTTGGCTCCAGCCACGGCATAGATGGCGGAAAGTCTTTCCTTGTCTCCGGTCTCAGGATTCTCAAGATCCATACCCTCGGTCAGATGACCGGACATAACCTTGAAATAGGAAACCTCACCGAGATGCGGCTCGACGTCAGTCTTGTAGATGAATACGGAAGTAGGGTTCTCTGTCTTGCACTCGACCACATTGCCGTCCTTTGTGGCAGACTTGGTCTCAGCAGGGGAGATGGCGGTCTTGATGGTGAACTCCATAAGCCTCTTCACACCGATGTCCTTCTTGCCTGAGAGACAGAAGATAGGAAGCACGCCACCCTGGCGGATTCCCTTTCCGAGACCTTCGCGGATCTCGTCCTCGGTGAGTGAACCGTTCTCAAAGAACCTCTCCATAAGGGTGTCGTCGAACTCGGCGGCCTTCTCGATGAGCTCCTGGCGGAGAGTCTCGGCCTCGTCCATAAGGTTCGCAGGGATGTCAAGATCCTCACGGG
>CAVCRL010000187.1:0-5151 GCA_963604455.1 Lachnospiraceae bacterium
CGAAGGATGAGGCTTTCCTCGGCGAACTCAAGTCCGTGATGGACGAGTTCAACGCCTATATGGCACTCAAGGCCGAGCGCACCAACCCTTCGATCGCATATTTCTGTATGGAATATGGTCTTGACACATCGCTGAAGATCTACTCCGGAGGCCTCGGACTTTTGGCCGGAGACTACCTCAAGGAGACCAGCGACATGAATGTCAACCTTGTGGCTGTCGGCCTTCTTTACCGTTACGGCTACTTCACCCAGATCATCACCGGTCAGGGCGAGCAGGTCGCGCGTTACGACGCTCAGGACTTCACGAAGATCCCTGCCGAGCCGGTTATGGATGCCGAGGGCAACTGGATGACCACAAGCGTGGCCTTCCCTGGACGCACGATCACCGCCCGTCTCTGGAAGGTGGCCGTGGGTCGTACCGACCTCTATCTGCTTGACACTGACTATGAGGCGAACTCTCCGGAGGACCGTCAGGTGACCTATCACCTCTACGGCGGCGACTGGGAGAACCGTCTGAAGCAGGAACTCCTGCTCGGAGTCGGCGGCATCAGAGCCCTCAGGAATCTCGGCATCAATCCGCAGATCTACCATTGCAACGAGGGACACGCCGCGTTCACCGGGCTTGAGAGGCTTCGTGAATATATTCAGAATGACAACCTTGACTTCGGTGAGGCTGTCGAGGTCGTGAGGGCTTCGTCGCTCTTCACCACGCACACTCCTGTGCCTGCCGGTCACGACGCTTTCGATGAGGGACTGCTCAGGAAGTATATCGGCCATTATCCTCAGCGTCTGAAGGTTGACTGGGAGACGATGATGGCTCTCGGCAAGGTGAACGGCAACGATGTGAACGAGAAGTTCTCTATGAGTTTCCTCGCCGCGAACCTTTCGCAGAATGTGAACGGCGTGTCAATGCTGCACGGGGATGTCAGCAAGGAGATATTCAGCAGCATCTATCCAGGTTACCAGCCAGAGGAACTGTTCATCAGCTACGTGACCAACGGTGTCCACTATCCGACTTGGGCCGCCGCCGAGTGGAAGAAGATCCACGCCCGTGTGTTCGGCCCTGAGTTCGCCACGCACCACTACGACAAGTCTTGCTTCGAGGGCATCTACAAAGTGTCTGATTCTGAGATCTGGGAGACCAGGAAGACCCTCAAGAAGAGGCTGATAGACATTGTGAAGGAGCGTATTTCCGATCCGACACAGTGCAACCACTACTCTCCAAGCCAGATCGTGGCGATCAAGGAGAATCTTCGTGACGATGTGCTGACCATCGGATTCGCCCGCCGTTTCGCGACATACAAGAGAGGTACCCTTCTGTTCTCTGACCTTGACAGGCTCGACGCCATTGTCAACGATCCGGTGCATCCGGTCCAGTTCCTGTTCGCCGGCAAGGCTCACCCTGCCGACAAAGCCGGCCAGGACCTTATCAAGAGGATCATCGAGATCTCAAAGCAGGACCGCTTCATCGGAAAGATCGTCTTCATCCCAGGCTACGACATTTCCATAGCCAAGAGACTTGTTCAGGGTGTCGATGTGTGGATGAACAACCCTACAAGACCTCTGGAGGCTTCCGGAACATCCGGAGAGAAGGCTTCGATGAACGGTGTTATGCACTTCTCCGTGCTTGACGGCTGGTGGGTAGAGGGTTACAAGCCGGGAGCCGGCTGGGCTCTCCCTCTGGAGCGTACCTACGATGACGAGAATTACCAGAACGAGCTTGACGCGGCCACGATCTACACGACCATCGAGAACGAGATCGCTCCGGCCTACTATGATGTGGACAAGTCCCTCGGACTGTCTCCGACTTGGGTCGGCTACATCAAGAACACTGTCGCGCAGGTGGCCAACAACTTCACCACTAACAGGATGCTGACTGACTACTGCAACCAGTACTACAATCCGCAGTCTGAGCGTTCCGACAAGATGATCGCCGATGACTACAAGATGGCCCGTGAGATCTCGGCCTGGAAGAAGAGGCTCCGCCGTGAGTGGCAGAACATCGAGGTGATCTCCCAGACCCAGCCGGATCCTTCCTACAGTCTCTCCGAGTCCAACTCACTGACCTCAGAGGTCGTTCTGAATCTTGGAGACCTTTCTCCTGAGGACATCGGAGTGGAGATGCTGTTCGCGACGACTGACGTGAAGCATCAGCTGCATATTCAGGAAAAGTGTGACTTTGACGTGGTTGAGTTCAATGACGGTGTCGCCAAGTACCGCGCGTCCATCCTTCCGGACAGGACGGGTATGTACCAGGTGGCTGTCAGAATGTACGCCAAGAACCCGTTATTGCCTCACAGACAGGATTTTGAACTTGTGAAATGGTTATAGCGACCGGATTCTTTGACGGTGTCCACATCGGGCACCGTTTTGTGATTGAGCGGCTTGTGAGCGAGGCCAGGGAGAGGGGTGACCAGAGTATGGTCGTCACTTTCTGGCCTCATCCCCGCAACGTGCTTCAGGACGATGCCCGCAACCTGCGGCTTCTGACCTCACTTGAGGAAAAGAAGGCGTTGCTCAAGGGACTTGGCGTGGATCACGTTGAGGTGCTGCCTTTCACCAAGGAATTCAGCAGACTGACCACTCAGGAATATTTCCGTGATGTCCTCATCGCTCGTTTCGGCGCGAAGGCAATTCTGATTGGCTACGACAACCGTATGGGCTGCGATCCCCAGACTCCCGAATCAATCGAGAAAATCGCCGAGGGTGAAGGCCTTGATGTTATCCGCCTCGGAAGCGTGGCCTCTCCGTCGGGTGGCGTTACCGTAAGTTCCACGAAGATCCGCGAGGCTGTGGCCGCCGGGGAGATGGAGAAGGCGGCTGCTATGCTTGGGTATGAATATTCATTGCTGGGTGTTGTCGTGGCGGGTAATCGCCTCGGCCGCACGATCGGTTTCCCGACCGCTAACATCCAACTCTACGAGCCGCTGAAGCTTTTGCCTGGCAACGGTGTCTATTCCGTTGAGGCCGAGACCCTTGGCCGTAAGTTCAAGGGAATGTGCAACATCGGTGTCCGTCCGACCGTCCGTGCCGGCGGCCAGCGCACCATCGAGACCAACATCTTCGATTTCAGCGAAGACATCTACGGCCTCGACCTCAAGGTAACCTTCCACCGCAAGATCCGTGACGAGCGCCGTTTCGATTCCATCGACGCCCTCCGCTTCCAGCTCGCCGCCGACAAGGCCAGCATCCTCGCGGAGTGACACTACATTAATCACGGTTTTCGGTCGCTGAGCTTGCCGAAGCGTCCATTGTCTGATAATGAAGTCAATGATAGGCGATGCCACGCTCCACCAGAATTTTGCACGTTACCAAAATTCTTGGGTGGAGCGTGGCACTCGCCTATAGGCCACTTGGCAAGAGGTCTTATAATGCGCCAAAACTAATGATTTTCGTTAGTTTTGGCGCAGTTTCAACCCTGAAAACACGCCAAATCGATGAAAAATTGATAGATTTGGCGCAGTTTCAACCCTGAAAACACGCCAAATCGATGAAAAATTGATAGATTTGGCGCAGTTTCAACCCTGAAAACACGCCAAATCGATGAAAAATTGATAGATTTGGCGCAGTTTCAACCCTGAAAACACGCCAAATCGATGAAAAATTGATAGATTTGGCGCAGTTTCAACCCTGAAAACACGCCAAATCGATGAAAAATTGATAGATTTGGCGCATTATAACTTGCCTTTTTGGATTCTTTCTTGTACCTTTGCCAATATTAAGTGTGTAAATATGAGTGAATTGATAGGCAGAAATGCGGAACGAGTGTTGCTTGAGCAGTACATTGAAAGCCCGAAATCGGAATTCATCGCGATTTATGGTCGTCGTCGTGTCGGAAAAACATATTTGATAACGGAAACTTTCAAGAACAGGCTGACTTTTGATATGACAGGTGTGCTGGAGGGTGATAAGGAGGATCAGATGTCCAGTTTTTTCCTGTCCCTTCAGAAGGCTGGCTATGGTGGCGCTAAACCGAAGACTTGGATAGAGGCCTTCGAGGCCTTGAAGGTAGTGCTGGCTCCGGCGTTGGCGAAAGGGAACGCTATCATATTCATTGATGAATTGCCTTGTTTGGACACTCCAAGGTCGGGTTTGGTAAAGGCTTTGGACTTGTTTTGGAATGGTTGGGCAAATCGTCAGAAGAACATTAAACTGATTGTATGTGGTTCAGCCACAGCTTGGATGGTGGACAACATCATTGACAACCACGGAGGACTTCACGACCGGATAACACACGAATTGCACCTGCATCCGTTCACTCTTGGAGAGACTGAGGAATATCTGAAATCCAATGGTTTCCGTTGGAACAGGCTCTCTGTCGCCCAAGCGTATATGATTCTGGGAGGCATTCCGTATTACCTGAGTTTGCTTGACAAGGGGCAAAGTCTTACGGAAAACATTGACAGGCTGTTTTTCTCGACAGATGCGGAACTGCACCGTGAATATGACCGTTTGTTCAAGTCTCTTTTCCGGAATCCTCAGCCTTACGTGAAGATAATCCAATTACTTTCGTCCAATCGTAAGGGGTTGACTCGTAATGAGATCAGTGAGAAACTTGGCAAGGAGACCGGTGGGCACCTGAGCAAGATGCTGGAGAATCTGGAGAACTGTGATTTCATTCGAAAGTATTGCGTCAGAGAGAAGAAGATCAACTCGAAGAACGGAATATACCAGTTGGTTGATTTTTTTACCCGTTTTCATAACGACTTCTGTGTCAAAGGAACAACAGATGATCATTATTGGAGCAATACTTTGAATACTCCGAAGCAGAACACTTGGTACGGCCTCGCTTTTGAGCGTCTGTGCCAGGCGCATATCCCTCAGATAAAAAGGGCTCTCGGAATCGATAGAATCCACACTGAATATTATTCCTGGAGAAGCAAGGAAAGCAAACCTGCCGCCCAGGTCGATCTGGTCATTGAGCGTGCCGATCAAATCACCAACCTGTGTGAGATCAAGTACAGCCGTGCCGAATATTCAATTGATTCTGAGGAAAACGCCAAGTTGCAGAATCGTGTGGCTGATTTCGAGCGCGAGACCGGCACCCGCAGCGCCGTCAACCTCACTTTCATCACCACTTTCGGCCTCAAACCCAACGCCTATTCCTCCGACATCCACTACCGTGTCCAGCTCGACGCTTTGTTCGATGATG
>CAVCRL010000188.1:0-5142 GCA_963604455.1 Lachnospiraceae bacterium
TAAGTGATGAATATTCGATGATCTTCTACGATCTGTCCAACACGAATCTGGCGTCGGTGCGCTGCGTGAAGAACATCAAGCAGCCAAGCCTTGTGTCATATTCTCCGAAAACTCTTGACAGTTACAAGGAATTTAATCTTGAGGTTGTCACAGATCCAGGTGAATTCGCGCTCTATAAGGTCGAACTTCTGTCTGACAAAGGTGATGTGTCTGAGATAAGCTGCACGCCGAAGGTCACGACAGTGACGTTCAAGAATATGGAGGCGAACACGAGCAAGCAGGACAAGACCTGGAAGATTTTCATCAACGGCAAGTACACCGGTGAGTCATTCGTTCAGCCGGCTATAGCTAACTATGCCTTCTATGCCGGTCACTCACCGGCCAAGCACGACCACACCGCGTTCTATCTTACAGTCAATGTTGACACGGATCTTAGTGATGTCCCTGTCGAGGTTAAGAGCAATGACGGTTTATCGATGACAGAGAGTGCCTCAAAGTCTGAGCCGGTTGTATATTTCTCTATTCCTGAGAACACAAGCAACACAGACGAACGAGTGCTTTCCATTTATGTAAACGGTGAAAACACTGGCAAGACGGTTGTTCAGGCCGCGGCTCCCAAGCCGGAGGGATTCTCTGTGATTTGGAGTCCTGGTTACCTGACCGTCAAGGATGGAGCCTACACATTCGCCGGGCCAAAGGAGGTCGGAATGTTCTTCAAGTGGAAGAGCCGCTACGGTGTTGATCTCGGACAGAATATATCTTCTTCCTCTAAATATCCGGGAAAGGCATACGGTCCGGAGGAAACCACGATTAAATATGCTGATATCCAGCCGAATGAGGTAGATCCTTGCTCTCTTGTCCTTCCGGAGGGCACTTGGAGGCTTCCAACTGAGGAAGAGTTCTTGAATCTTACCAAGGGTGGAAGCAAGGAATGGCAGGATGGTGTCTATCGTATGTGTTCGGATGGAGACCAAAATGTTTATCTGGTAGCTTCTGGACAATTTTCCAAGAGTGGCAGCAGTGTCTTGTTGGCAGGCAGAATCTTCGCGTGGACCAGTACACCTGGAACCAAGGCTGGATATGGTAAGTATTTCTACTGGTTCTTCTCGTCGGAAACATCGGAGGCAAAGGTGAACGCTTCTGGAGTTGATCCGAACCAAGGCCTTCAGGTCCGCTGCGTAAGGGACAAATAATAATATTGATGAATATGAAAGAGTCGGCTGGGAGTGATCCGAACCGGCTCTTTTTTGGTTAATTACCTTTCCAAAAAGAGAAGAGGCCGACTTGAAGCCAGCCTCTTCTCTTTATTCATTCGGTCCGGCGGAACGCTTATTCCGAATATTCAGCGAAATCGGATTTCGAGGCTCCGCAGACCGGGCATTTCCAGTCCTTAGGGATGTCTTTGAACGGGGTTCCGGGCTTTATGCCACCGTCAGGATCGCCCTCGGCCGGGTCATAGATCCAGCCACAGCGCAGGCATTCGTACTTTTTTGAGTCACTTGCCATAACAGTTATAGTTTTAGTGCAACATTATGGCGCGCCACCGCGGCGCACCTGTGCCGGAATCCTGCAATAACCGTTCCATCAGACCCTTATTGAGTCAGTCTTGTCAAACGGACGTCATCGATCAACGAATGGTTTGTCTTGATGTTCATATTCTCATTCTCCGGCCGGAAGTCCAAGGTTATGATGTGTGAGCCTTGTGGCAGGAGGACTTTGAGCGAGTTTGTAACCCCCCAGTCGTCCCAGTTCCCCTTTCCTCTCTGCGGCATCACCACGATTCCGATCCTTTTCCCGTCAACGGACAAAGTACGGACGGCGCAGCGGTTTTTCGTGTTCACCGGGCCGTTCCCATTGGCGTAGCGGAATGATATGGAATATTCACCGGTCTCGTCAATATCCACTGGAATATTCAAGGCAGGGGAGGACTTGTCCAGCTCGATGAATCCTGCTCCGGTGTAGCCTTTTACCGGCCCGTCCGGTTTGTGGGCTATCTCGGATGATTCAACGGTGGTACCCTCGTCCGGCAGCTCGATCCTTACATAGGAGCGTGTTGAGCGTGGCTCTGACGCGAATCCTTCGATGCCTTTGCCGTCCACGCCTATCACTTGGTACTCACCAGGAGTTGTCGCGTCGTAAGTCGTGCAATGAGTCTCCGCGATCCGCTTCCCGTCACGGAGCACTACATAGTGGTGAATATACTCGATCGGATTCCAGCATAGCGTCTTGCCTTCCAGCCAGGTGATCGGAGTCAAAGGAGCGTTGCGGTTCCCCACATTGTTCACTTTCATCGCAGGGATGTCATTGCCGTCCATCGTGATCTCTACGTTGAGTTTCCCGTGCGCCTTTTCGGCAAGTATGAAAGGCTGTTGCTTCCTGCCGTTCACCTTGAATGTCTTGATCTTGTCCCCGTGGCCTTTCACGGTGATGTCGAGAGTCGCTCCACGGTATTTGAAGTTATTGAGCGTGCGTATCCCCGCCAAAGCTTTCGGCACAAAAGGATTGAAAGCCAAAGTGTCTTTCCTGAAGTCAATTCCGAAAAGTATCTTGTGGGTGATCGCGAGATTTCCGCTAAGGCACCACAACATATTCGAAGAATTCAGTCTTGTGGCGATGTCTCCGTTGTCAAGGTTGAAATTCTCCTTGTTCGTGCAGAACAAGGCTGCCGGACGGAACACTGAGCCGATCGCCTGCATAACCCCGGCCTCGTTTCCAGCCTTGGCGTTCGCCATAGCCCACCAGGATGCCACCCAAGGCCACAGCGCGTTGTTGTGGTATGCCGGCATATCAGCGATTTGCGGATAGAAGATCGCCACGCCGAAAGGTGTGGTAGGATTGTTCTCCGTTATTGCCTTTGCGCGATCCTGATCGGCGATGTCCCACATAATGGCAAGTGATTCTCCAAGGGTCTCCGCCCGTGGATTCATTATCAGATTGTCACGGCCGTACAAGTACATTCCATAGTACCCTTTCGAGGGCATCCACAGATGCTCGTTGACAGCCTTCGCAATTCTGCCGGCCTGTGACTTGGCCTTCCGTGCCGTCTCATTGTCACCAAGTTCCTCCGCCATCTCGCCCAGCACATACCAAGCACGTGTGTGCACGATTGAGGTGGAGAGAGTCTCAGTGTTGAATATGTCCGCACACTGCATCCATTTAGGATGGCTTTGCTCACGCCAGTCAATAAACGAAGTCTCACCTTTGGCAAGCCCGGTCCTCTCATCGTAAACGGACTTGTAATCATCCTCAAGTGAACGTTTTACAACCGGGTAGATGAACCGTAGCCATTCCTTGTCTCCGGTCACTTTGTAAACCTCGTAGGCCGCCACAGACCAGATCTCACGGTCAGTGGAGACGGGCCACGCACCACCGCTTCCGGTGTCCTGGATGATCCTGCCCATAGAGTCCACCTTCTTTTGCAATGAAATTCTGGAGGCCTCTGGCTGGAGATAGGCCATAGACAGAAGTATGGAATAGCTGACATCACGGGTCCAGACTCCGGCCCATTCCTTTCCCGTCCTCAGTGTCGTGTCAGGCTCCACGGCGTTGACCATCTCGTCAAGCCCCATATTGTAAATGGCTTTGTGAAGAAGATTCTCAGTGGAAAGCCGAGGGTAGGAGGAAATGTCATTCTTCAGCTTCCACGTTTTCTGAATCGGCATCCGGAAGCCTGGCTGGGCCGAGTATGTGGACACGATTTCATATTCATTGGGAGCGGTGGCGAAGAATTCTCCCTGCGTGATTGTGTCTCCCTGCCATTTGTAGGCGTCCGTCTTGACAAATTCCTGGCTATGTGCGCTAACCATCACGCACATAGCCAGAACAGAGAACAAAGTTCTTTTCATAATATTCAAGAATATTCAAGGCAAAAGCAGTCTGCCTACGAATTGTTATTCCATCAATTTCTTGTATTTGAACCTCTTAGGTTCGGTGTTGCCGAGACGCGCCTTGCGGTTCTCCTCGTACTCGGCGTAGTTGCCCTCGAAGAACACCACGTTTGAGTCGCCCTCGTAGGCGAGGATATGTGTGGCGATCCTGTCCAGGAACCAGCGGTCGTGGCTGATCACGACGGCGCATCCGGCGAAGTTCTCCAGACCGTCCTCCAGGGCGCGGATCGTATTCACATCCACGTCGTTGGTCGGCTCGTCAAGGAGCAGTACGTTGCCCTCGTCCTTGAGGGTCAGCGCAAGGTGAAGCCTATTTCTCTCACCTCCGGAGAGCACTCCGCAGAGTTTCTCCTGATCGGAACCGCTGAAATTGAACCTCGACACCCAGGCGCGGGCGTTGAGGTCCTTGTTGCCAAGCCTTACCCACTCGGAGTTGCCGGCGATGGTCTCGAACACTGTCTTGTCCGGGTCTATGCTCTTGTGCTGCTGGTCCACATAGGAGATCTTCACAGTCTCTCCGATGTCGATCGATCCGGAGTCCGGTTTCTCGATACCCATAATGAGCCTGAACAGCGTGGTCTTGCCGGCTCCGTTAGGACCGATCACACCCACGATTCCGGCAGGCGGAAGGGCGAACGAAAGATGCTCGAAGAGAATCTTGTCCCCGTAGGCCTTGGACACGTCCTTGAACTCGATGACCTTGTTGCCGAGGCGCGGTCCGTTAGGAATGTATATTTCCAGATTGGCCTCCTTCTCCTTGGAATCGGCCGAGGCCAGTTTCTCGTAGGCTCCCAGACGGGCTTTCTGCTTGGCCTGACGGGCCTTAGGAGCCATACGCACCCACTCCAACTCGTGCTGGAGGGTCTTGCGCCTCTTGCTCTCCTGCTTCTCCTCCATTTCAAGCCTCTTGGTCTTCTGCTCCAGCCAGGAGCTGTAGTTGCCCTTCCACGGAATGCCTTCTCCTCTATCCAGCTCAAGGATCCATCCGGCCACGTTGTCGAGGAAGTAACGGTCGTGGGTAACGGCGATGACCGTACCTTTGTACTGCCTCAGGTGCGCCTCAAGCCACTGGATACTCTCTGTGTCAAGGTGGTTGGTAGGCTCGTCAAGGAGCAGCACGTCCGGCTCACGGAGGAGCAGGCGGCAAAGGGCCACACGGCGGCGCTCGCCACCGGAAAGGGTGGAGATCTTCGCGTCAGACGGAGGACAGTTCAGAGCGTCCATAGCCCTTTCGAGCTTGGCGTCGATCTCCCAG
>CAVCRL010000189.1:0-2976 GCA_963604455.1 Lachnospiraceae bacterium
GATCAAAGCAAGCTGGCATACGAACAGGCCAAGGCAGAGTACGAGGCACTGGCTTCCGGCAAATCAAAGGACGGTAACGTCAGCGTGACTTCCCCGCTTGGCGGATTCATCAAGAAACTCAACGTCAGTCAAGGTGACTATGTCGAGACCGGAACCCCAATCGCGGTTGTCAGCCAGAACAGAAGGCTGAGGCTCCGCGCAGATGTATCCGAGAAATACTACGGACTCATCAGCGGAATCAAGGACGCCAACTTCTCGACATCCTACAGCGACGATGCCTACAATCTGAAGGCTTTGAACGGACAGTTGGTCGGCTACGGAAAGGCCTCTGACGGAGACTATTATATTCCTGTTACATTCGAGTTCGACAACAAGGGAGACCTCGTCGCTGGATCCTACGTGGATGTCTATCTGAAATCATCATCGTCCTCAAGAGCCATAAGCGTTCCGGTAGGCGCCGTGGTCGAGGATCAGGGTGTTTACTACGTTTTCGTGCAGAACGACGAGACCGGATTCCTTAAACGAGAGGTCAAGCTCGGGCAGTCTGACGGACAGAGAGTCCTGATAAAGAGCGGATTGAACGAGGGCGATGTCGTTGTCGCCACAGGCGCCATCCAAGTGAAACTCGCCTCCGTGACAGCGGTTCCGGCAGGTCACACACACAATCATTAGGCCTATGGAACAGCTCAAACACGAAAACGGACTGTTGAACGGAATCATCAGATTCTCGCTCAACAACCGAATGGTGATCCTGGTGATCGCCACACTATGCCTCGTAGCGGGAATATATTCAACGATGCACACAGAAGTCGATGTATTCCCGGATCTGAACGCTCCGACTGTGGTAGTGATGCCGGAGGCCGAGGGAATGGCTCCGGAAGAGGTCGAAAGACTCGTCACCTTCCCTATCGAGACCGCCGTCAACGGTGCGACAAACGTGCGCCGAGTACGCTCATCCTCCGCTACCGGATTCTCTATCGTCAACATCGAATTCGACTGGGGAACAGACATTTACAAAGCCCGCCAGATCGTCTCCGAGAAAATCGCGATGGTCGGTGCTGACCTTCCGGAGAATGTCGGCAATCCGACTCTCGGGCCTCAGGCCTCAATCCTCGGCGAACTGATGATCATCGGCCTGACCGCCGACACGACCTCGATGCAGGACCTTCGCACGATCGCCGACTGGACGATCAGACCAAGACTCCTCTCGACCGGCGGTGTCGCCCAAGTCGCGGTGATGGGCGGAGACATCAAGGAATATCAGATCCTGATGGACCCGGGCAAGATGCGCCGCCACGGAGTCTCGATGGACGAGGTCATCTACGCCGTCAAAGGAATGAACCAGAATGCCTCCGGCGGCACTCTCTATGAATATGGCAATGAATATATCGTCCGTGGCCTTCTGTCCACCAACGACATAGACGAACTGAAAAAGGCCGTTGTGAAGACATCGGAGAATGGACTTCCGATCACATTGGACGCAATCGCTGACGTTCGTATCGGCCCAAAGACCCCGGTTCTCGGCGTGGCCTCCAACGACGGCAAACCGGCCGTGCTGCTGACCGTGACCAAACAGCCGAACACCAACACATTGGCTCTCACAGGAAGGCTTGACAACGCCCTTGACGAACTCAAGGCCAATCTCCCGGCTGACGTGAAGATCAACTCACAGATTTTCCGCCAGTCCAGATTCATCGACAGTTCAATCGACAATGTTAAGAAGTCCTTGATAGAGGGTGCGATATTCGTGATCATCGTACTGTTCATATTCCTGATGAACTGGCGCACCACCATCATCTCCCTCATCTCCATCCCGCTTTCCATCGTCTTCTCACTGCTGGCGATACGTTGGATGGGACTGACGATCAACACGATGAGCCTCGGCGGAATCGCCATCGCCATCGGTTCGCTTGTGGACGACTCGATTGTGGATGTGGAGAATGTGTTCAAGCGATTGCGACAGAATCGGGAAAAGCCTGAAATTGAACGAGAAAGTGTAATCAAAGTGGTATATGAAGCCTCAAAGGAGGTCCGTATGCCGATGCTCAATTCCACGCTCATCATCATCGCCAGCTTCCTGCCTCTCTTCTTCCTCTCCGGAATGGAGGGAAGGATGCTCAAGCCGCTGGGAATCACCTTCATCATCTCCCTGATGGCCTCCACGCTTGTGGCTCTGACGGTCACACCTGTCCTCAGCACATTCCTTCTCGGATCACAGAACAGCGACAAGACCGGCAAGGAACCGGCTCTGGTACGCTGGCTCAAGAAATATTACGAAAAAGCCCTCAACTGGTCTGTAGGCCATAAAAAGAGCATACTCTGTGGAGTCGGAGCGCTGCTGGCGGCCGCCGTGGTGATGTTCTTCACCCTCGGCGGAAGCTTCCTCCCTGCCTTCAACGAAGGCTCGTTCACGATCTCCATCAGCACTGTTCCGGGAATATCCTTGGAGGAGTCTGACCGTATGGGCCGCACGGCTGAGGAGCTTCTGCTCAGCATCCCGGAGATCAAGACCGTGGGCCGCAAGACAGGCCGAGCGGAACTCGACGAACACGCTTTCGGAGTGAACAGTTCCGAGTTCGAATGTCCGTTTGAACTTGGCAAGAAAACCAGAAAACAGCTGACAGAAGAGGTCCGTCAGAAGTTAGCCGTGCTTCCTGGAGTGAACATCGAGATCGGAGGCCCTATCTCCCACAGAATCGATGCGATGCTCTCCGGAACAAAGGCCAACATCGCCATAAAGTTGTTCGGCTCGGATCTCAACAAGATGTACGAGATAGGGCAAAAGATCAAGACATCGATCTCTGGTGTGGAAGGCATCGCTGACATCAATGTGGAGCAGCAGGTCGAAAGGCCGGAGCTGAACATAACGCCGAAACGTGAGATGCTCGCCCGCTACGGAATATCCCTGCCGGAGTTCGCGGAGGTTGTCAAAGTGATGATGGAAGGCGAGGTTGTCTCCACGGTCTATGAGGGCAA
>CAVCRL010000189.1:3355-5132 GCA_963604455.1 Lachnospiraceae bacterium
GAGTTCAAGAACATCTCGCAGTCGCTCGTCGTGCTGCTGAATCTGCCGCTGGCGCTCATCGGTGGCGTGTTCGCCATATTCTTCACCGACGGCATCCTGAGCATTCCGGCCATCATCGGATTCATCTCGCTGTTCGGCATCGCGACCCGCAACGGTATGCTCCTGATCGACCGGTACAATGTGCTCGCATCACAGGGGCATTCGCGTGAGGAAGCTGTGATGATCGGCTCACTGGACAGACTGAACCCGATTCTGATGACAGCCATCACTTCCGCCTTGGCGCTGCTTCCGCTCGCTCTTGGCGGCGACCTGCCTGGAAATGAGATCCAGTCCCCTATGGCGAAGGTCATCCTCGGCGGACTCTTCTCCTCCACACTGCTGAACGGATTCGTCGTGCCGGTAATCTATCTTATCAACACTAAGTCGAAAAAATAGGGTTTATGAATATAGATAATAAGATAATCCGCTAATTTCTGGTCGCTTCGGCAGGCTCAACTACCGATCGGGTATGTGACAATAAACTTTGGTCGCTGAGCTTGTGGTTCGACAAAGCTCACCAACCATCGAAGCGAGCCAGCCGAAGCGATTGAAAAAGAATAACAAGTATGAAATATCAGAATATTAATAAATTATTATCAGCCATCTGCATCTGCGCCGGAGCTGCAATTAACGCCTCCGCACAGACCTCCACCGAAGCCGTCCTCCGCCAAATCGAGGAAAACAACCCTCAACTGAAAGCGGCGGCAGCCGACGTGGAAGCCGAGAAACTGGAGAACCGTTCCGGCGCGATATTAGAGAACCCCGAGTTCGAGTTCAACTACCTCTGGGGAGCCGACGGCATCGGCAACAGACGTGACTTCCGAGTCACGCAAGCGTTCGACATTGCGACACTGACCGGGATGAAATCCAGACAAGTAGCCGGACAGAACAAACTTACAAGCCTTCAATACAAGGCCGAAAGGCTCAACGTGCTCCTTGAAGCCAAGCAAGCCTGCATCGACCTCATTTACTACAACGCCCTTAAATCCGAACTGGACACCCATCTAAGTCAGGCTCAGACTCTCGTCACATCCTTCGAGAAAAGGCTCAAGGCCGGCGGAGCCAATGTACTTGACCTCAACAAAGCCAAAGTGCACCTGACAGCCGTCCGTGGCCAGATCTCACAGGTAGAGGTCGAGCGTCAAGCCATTCTGTCAAAACTGAAAAGCCTCAACGGAGGCAAAGACATAGTTCTGGAGGATTCATCATACGGACTTGAGGACGCTCTGCCAACTGATTTCAATTCGTGGTACGAGTCCGCATCACAGAAGAACCCGGTTCTTCAATATGTCCGCCAAGAGGTTGCGGTAGGCAAAAAGCAGCTATCCATCGACAAGACCGCCTGGGTACCTGAGCTGACCGTCGGCTATATGAGCGAACTCACGACAGCAGACAAGTTCCGTGGCGTGACCGTGGGCGTGAATATTCCTTTATGGAGCAACGCCAACAAGGTCAAGCAGTCCAAGGCCCGCATCGCAGCCGCCGAGTCCCGCAAGGCAGCCGCCGAGCAGCAGTTCTATTTCGACCTTCTGGCCCAGTACAACCGTGCCGCCAGCCTGAAAGCGAACTCCGAATTGATGCGCTCCTCCCTCAGTGAGACCGATAGCCGTGACTACCTGCTGACAGCCCAGTCCCGTGGCGAAATCTCGATGATTGAATATCTCGTCGAGACCGACCAGTACTACGAAGCCCTTGAGCAGACCCTCGCCGCCGAGCGAGACTACCATCAGGCCCTCGC
>CAVCRL010000190.1:0-5068 GCA_963604455.1 Lachnospiraceae bacterium
TATCGAAATGTTCTTCATTTTACCAATGGAGCGACAGCAATGACAGGTACAACCTCTCCGGAAACCGAGTCGATTACCGAAAAGGTTGGTTCGGATGATTCCGAGGAGGTCTCAACATTGATGATGTACGACCGACCTTGCTCAACATCAAATGTAATCGCATAATGAAGGTACGGACTATTTGCGACCGCTGCCGCACCTGCAATCGCTCCACCTATCGCCCCGAACATCGCCCCGGCGACAACAAGGCCGGTTGAATTGTCCTTCCACTGCTGGTGATGCTCCACCTCAATCGTCCGCTGGCCCGGAAGCACCTTGCACTTTGACGGGAATCCCTTGAAGTTGTTTCCAACCACTTTGTCATCCACCTTACAAAGATACGCTATCTCCCAACTGCTCTTCTTACCGACCGTCACCTTGTGTTTCTGCGAACTGACCTCAGCCACATTCGCCTCCGCCCGGCCATAGTAACCTTTGGTGCTGGCACACGAGCTAATCAGTACAGCCAACAATGGCAACACAATAATTCTTACACTCTTTTTTAATACATTACAGCACATCATTCCTTTACCTCCTCTTATAATTGAGTCAAACATTCTTTATTATAGAAAAAAATCTTTCAATTATGCCCTTCTTTGTTCTTTAATTGAAAGCCGAATGCGGTGGGGCAATATTTTTTTGCAAAACGCTTTCAGCCACATCGCTATTACAACCCACTCTGGTGGCATATCCGCAGAAAAACTATTGCTTTAAGCATCGACTTTTTCAGCCGCGGCGCGCACTCACCCACTTCTGTGGCATAGTAACGTGAAGGCATTTTGTAAAAGGTTATCGCGCTTTGACTTTCTCATACGGTGGGAACATATGAATGTTTCTCATTGCCATTGTCGGGGGATAATAAAGTGTGTCATTTAATAATCTCAAATCATTCAATCTTAGATCATAGCGAACCAGATAACCATTATGTTCACTAAGATATTCCCAACCGAGATTATCCACATCTTCTTGTTTGAATATATAAACAGATAACGCCTCAGAACGTGTATATGACAAAATGGATTTCCAATCCCCTCTTCGACCAAAAATCCAACCTGATTCTAGAATATTATCCGCAATGCAAAATGGATTTGGATTAGCAGGAAGCAATGTGTCTGGATAACTAAACCCAGAATTAATTTCATCTGCTACAAAACAAAACAATTCATTCCCAGACTCGTTTCTCAAAAACAGACCGATGTCTCCAGGCTCATAACACGATGGACATAATGCTACCACACAAACAAGGAATACAATCGCTCTTCTCATACTCGTCTCAACAACATCCTCAGAAATAGCACCTTAACCCGATGGAAGGTTGGATGGCGAGGTTGTAGGTCAGCACATCGGTCTTTACATCATAATCGTTCTGGCCGACCTTCTTGATGTTGGTGAGGGAATAGCCAAGTGTCAGGAAACTGACGGAGAAGGCAAAATGAGGAGTCGGGCGGAACTCGAACGCGCCTGGAGCCAACTCTACACCGTAGCCAACGACATTCTTGCTTACGTAGATGTCCTCTGTTTCTAACTTTACGCTCCCGACGGTTCCGAACATTGCAACCCGAGGCGTGAAAAAGAAGCCATCCCTGATTTTCAGGTAATATATCAAATCGGGGCCTACCAGAACCAGATTGGTGTTCTGACGAAGCCACCCATCACTGCTTTCATCATACGGGTTGGACTCCAAAGCATATTGCACAGAGGCTCCGAGCCTCCAGTTGTCAGCGAAGAACCAGCCGAACTCGGCCCCGGCGCTGAAGGAGGTTGATGCCGGCGTTCCGCTGCCCGCTGATCTGACATAAGAATATCCCCCAGAAACCCCGATTATACCTCCGATCGAGACCTCACCTTTCTTCTGTGCCGAAACGGAGCCGCAAGTGATAATGGCAAGAGCGGCACAAGCTGTCAATAATTTATTCATAGTATTGAATATTAATATATTCCTATAAAAGCACGGTGCCTGCGAGGCAGTTGGCAGGCTACAGATTCAACTTCAGTGTGAATGAAAGATCGATATGAGAAATATTCTCCTGTTTGTCCTTGTCCAGAGTTGTTTGAGATGTCTTCACACCGTTCTGCTCCAATGTCAATGTGGTAAGCGTTCCTTCTATCGAAGACAGGTTGACACCTATTGACCACATCTTGTTCAAGGCATAGTCATAGCCAATGTTGTACAACAAGCCCAGTGTGCCTCCTGTCAGTTTCATCTTTTCTATGACCATTCCTTTGTCACGATAGTTTATGTAACCGACACCGATATCCGCCGTGAAGGTATGCAAGCCGTTTCTGCTGGAGAACCTCGTGCAGTACATCGGACCGATGAACGATATCTGTATATTGTCTTTCAGTTTACCAGTGACAGTGGTGCCGTTTTCGTCAGTGCCGGTCACCGTCGCGCCATTGCTGGCCGAAAACGCCTTGTAGCGGAGGCCGACTCCCATAAATTCCTTGAAGAACCAAGTCGCGTCGGCTCCATACACGAATCCTCTTCTGAGTTTCTTCGTGTAGGATTTGAAGCCGTCCGGCACGTCATTGCTGATCTTGCCGAGTCTGAAGCCACCTCCACCCTCAAGACCGAATCTGAATTTTGAATATTCCTGGACAGCATCCTGCTCCTGTCCTTGTTCCTGCTCCTGTTCCTGAGCGGAGATGACGCCGCCTGACACAAACGCTAAAGCAGCGATGAAAGTGATGATTCTTTTCATTGTAATATGATTAATGATTCTATAGGCAAATTTCCAACAATGCATTAATGGTTCGCAACATTCTAAATCCACGGATGGCCGTTTTCTTGCATTAAAGATGAACAAGAAACTGAATTATCCTTCCCGTCGAACTTATTTCATATTTTGATCCTTTAATTGCAAGCAAGCGATATAGCATATTCAAATAATAAACTCATTAAATTCGTTTGGGCAAATGTATATAAAAGATCCTCTAAAAACTCAAAAGAGGGCATTTTGGGCGTTACAGATTTCCGCAGATTAAGAGCGTCGAGAACTATATTTTCAACGTTTTATGAATAGATGGAAGCAATCGCTAAAAGAACTCAATCCATAAGTCATTGACTATCAATACCCCCCCTAAAATAATTCAAGCTGTAACGAAATTATGCGAACAATCTGTACAGAGTCTCGTTTGGGCCGGAATAGCTGTTCAATTTTTCACGAAGGCGATGCTTCTTCACTCTGACATTCTCCTTGGAAATGTCCATCAAGAATGAAATTGTCGAGGTGTCAAAGCCGACTATCAGGTAACAGATAAAGCGGATGTCCTCATCTTTCAACCTAGGGAAGTCTGATCTGATCTTGGAGACGATGTCATCAAGGTCAGCGTTTATCCTTGCCTCGAACTTTTTCTGGCCTTCCGATCCGTTGGCTATTTCCTCGAACAAAGCCTGAGTAGAGGAAATGACATCTTGGTAAGCTCTCTCCTTTATTGACTCCAGACGATGCAATGACGCGGCATCATAGTACTTTCCGATTTCGCAGAATCGCTTTTGATAAAGAGCCACGTACATTTCACGCAACTCTTTGATCTTATCCTGATCTCGTTCATTGAGTGATTTCAAATCCAAAATATCCTTTTCCCTTTCATCCTTCTCCTCCTTAGCCCTGTTCCTCACTGTTTCCAAAAGCCTCTCAGATTCTTCAACAGCCTGAGCCAGCCTGTCTTTTTCACGGCTCAAAGCGATTTTTCTTTTCATAAAGGCAATATAGAGCAAACCTACTATCATTAGACCTACTATGAGAAATATGACGCTTCTCTGATTGGCTATGGTTGATTTCTGTTCCGAGACTTCAGCGTTCAGACGATAGTAGTCACTTTGTGCCTTGAACACGGACTGAGCCAACTGTTTCTTTACCACATCATTCTGATAGGACAACAGACTCTTCAGCAAAGTCAAGGCTTCTTCATTTTGTCCTTTATACTCCGCTATTCGGTATCTAATTCCCATCGTTTTTCCAGTCTCCTCACGATTGGACAACTGCGAAAGAATATTCTCCGCATCTGATTCCTTTCCTGCCAAAAGGAGAAGATATGCATATTCATAATACGATGTCAATATCAGACTACCGCGATGTTCCGCGACATATTCAAGCAATTCAAGATCCCTCTCAACATCTTGTTTCTCTTGGCACAAATCATTGCTGACCAAATCCTCCATAGCGCATAGGGCAAGCCGTGATGTCGAGTCCTTCCCGGAATAGACAAGCGAGTAAAGGCTGTCGGCCACATCAAACCGCTCATTATTATGATAAGCCTGGGCCACTTTGTACAGCGATAGATCAAGATCCTTGTCACCTATTTTCTCAAAACATTCATAAGCCAGGATGGTGTTTCTCAACTCTTCCTCATCATTAAAAGACGCATTGTAAGCATCAGCGGAGGCAGCATAAATCAGACCTCTGTGATAATAGTCATCAGCACTCGATTCCCGCAGAGCCCGTGAATAGAAAATGACCGCATTCGGATAATCCTTCCGGTTGGCATAAATTCGTCCCAAATAATAATAGGACAGCATTTTGTCCTCTGGCGAACCAAATCTCTCGTAATAAGCGACTGTCGGTTCCAGAATTGACAAGGCAGTCGTGTCGATGTAGTTCTTGTCCAACGCCATCGCGAACAGCACAGAATATCGGGCTCGGAGCGCCTTTGTGTTCAGCGTCAGCGAATCAACTTTCCTCAGAACCCGCAGGGCACTGTCCGGTCTCTCCTGAATGTAAGTCTCAACATCCTGAAGCAAGGCCTTCGTCTGCCTGTTGTCGCAGGAGATGAAAAGAAAGGGAAGCAAGAGTATAATGGTAATATTTACAACAAATTTCAAGAACATTTTATCAGAACTGGAAGTAGATGAACGACTGGAGATCGGCGGTGATGAACTGGCAGATGATGAAGACGGCGAGAACGCAGGCGAGGACCATCAGAGGGAGGGGCATCGAGGCGAACCAGATGCGGTAGCGGCGCTTGAAGTTATCGGGGAGCCAATGGATGATCATTCCGATGACGAAGACGAGAATCACTCCGAGGT
>CAVCRL010000191.1:0-5031 GCA_963604455.1 Lachnospiraceae bacterium
ATTGTCTTGAACACATCGTCGGTGAGTTGTTTTCTGGTTATCTCGGTCGCCGCGCTGAGAATCAGAGATTGCACCGGGGACAGCCGGACGGACATCTCGTGACTTCTTGAATCATAGCGTTTTGTCACGCCCTCGTATTGTGACGATGTACTGCTGAGGTTGCCGGAATAATTGAGCTCCAGCCAACCTACAGGATGTGAGGACACGGACGGAGAGATCACCAGAGTGTTCCCTGTAAAATTCATCATCCGCCCGTTCTGCATTGTCCTACCCTCATTATGCAGATATGAGCCGCCCAATGACACCTTGGTCTTTATCGGTGCGATCTGCTTGGTCACACCTATCTGAGCGATGACGTTGTCCGACACATTAGGAACAAGAGCGCGGTCATTCAATATGCTTGCGCCGCTCACCGTGACGAATGGAAGCTGATTCCTCCAGTTCCGGACATAGGCAAGGTCCGCATTGACAAACCATTGGCTCATCGGAATCTTGAAATCATAATGAACGTTGGCTGTCAGATATTTGCTGTCCGAGGCTATCCCTGGCGCCATCCGCAAAGTGGTCCTGTCGATCTGGATCGGCCGTGTCAGAAAATCCAGGACATCACCGATGTTCCTTGAATATGACACTTCGGTCCTGACTGTGGAACGCGCGGAGAGCCGCCAGTTGAGATACAGCTCCGGACATACGGAAACATATTCATTCATAGCACCTCCTCGCCAGATCGCGTCGCCACGGACCGGCACTTCCGCACGCAGCACAAAATCCCGCAGACTGTACTCGTACTGAGGGGAGAAGGACAGCGCCGCCTTGGTCACACGCAGGTCGTTGCCATCGCCCGTCAAACCATCGCCAGTTCTGTTCGTTTTCAGTTGGTCGTGTTGAACATTGAATATCAGAGGCATATATATCCTGTTATAACGTTTTTCCCACACGGCGGAGACGGTGTTCTTCGAGGAAAACGCATCACCGGAAACCGACTGCGAGATGCTGCCGTCGTCTGACGATATATTCAATGAATATGACGGTGAAGCGGAATATGTCATATCGGAGGACACGCTCCAGAGCAGCCTGTCCCTCCGCCATCTGGCACTGAAATCGCTCCCGAAATCCATACTGTTGACGAACTGTGACTGGGACGACATCACGCCGTTGAGCTCAACCGGCACGGCTGAGCGGGAGAACTCCATATTCCCGTGCAACTTCTCTCTTATGAAGCATTTGTCGGAGTTCTTCTGGTACTCAAGGGAAAGCCAGGGCCGCCGCATCCTTGTCTGAGGAGAGGTCGTCTGCGACATCACAATTTCGCTGCCTTCGTCATAATATTGCCCTTTGAATGAATATGAATAGTCGCTCCTCGCCGAACTGTAACCCGCGTTACCCTTGATCGTCGAATATTCGCCGACTTTATGGATAGCATTGACTGTCACGGCCATATCCAACGGGCTTATGTACCTGTCGGCTTTCATTGGAGGGCGCGATGAGGACAAGTCCCCGGCCAGCCGCTGGACAGCGGACTCGTTATTATCCGATTTCAGGAAGTCTGTGCCTTCATCCAATGCGAACCCTTTGATGTTCCCGACATCCAACGACGCGATCACCTGTGTCTTCGAGCGAAACAGCATCGCCGAACCCTTGGCCGAATACAGCCAACGGTCTCCATAGCCGGCGGAGGCCTCGTAGGAACCGACCGGCTTTATCTTGGCCTTGTCATTGAGCTTTACGTTGATCGCTACGTCTTCGGAAAAGGTGTTTCTGTCAATGGCCGCCTCCTTATGGTTGCTGAGCACCTGGACTGAGTTCACATACGCCGCCGGGATTCCCGAAGTGGCTATGTTGTACTTGCCGCCAAGCAGGTTCATCCCCTCGATGTAAAATCCGGATATGTCCTTGCCGAGGTATTTTATCCGTCCGGACTCCTCGACATCGATTCCCGGAAGCCTTTTCAGGGCATCCTTCAAGGTGTAGTCCGACCGCGTGGTATAGGCGGAGACGGCATAGGACAGGGTGTCGCCCCGCTGCCGAATCGCCGGAGCCCTTACTACGGCCTCCTTCAGGCCTATCTTCTTCTCTTTCAGAGAGAAGTCGCACGTCCCTGCCGAGTCTTTGGACAAGGTCACGGAAGACGATTCGTAGCCAAGGCAATCCACGGAAACGACGACATCAACTTTCCTATCAACTGATAGCGAGTACAGACCTTTGTCGTCCGATGTCGTGTAGCCAAGGATCGCCGAGGACGATGTCGCCTTTATTATCGCGCCCGGCACGGGATTCCCGTCGGAGTCCTTCACGCAACCTTTTATCGCGTTCTGCTGCGCCAAGGCCATCACGGAGACAGCGATGAATATGACACAAGCGACTAAGCGTCTCATATTCAATTCTCAAAAGAAGGGGTTATTTCAGTTCGAGCGGCACATATCCGTTGGTGCGCAGTCTAAGCTGCACCCCGTTGATATGAATCGACCTGCTGCCGTCGTCATATTTATGAATAGACATCTCGCTGATAGATTCCGGAGGCAGGTTTCCCATCGGGTCGGACTCGAACATATTCTTCGCCTTCACGAACTTATCTCTGGTCGTGGTGGTTATGTTCTTGTCGGAAACGGCTGTTATGGAGGTGGTTCCGTTGCGAATGATGATGGCCTCGAACTTATTGGTCCCGTCGGAATCTTCCGCCTCAAGGACCAGTCCCGGCAGCCCGCACAACTTCCAAGGCCCATACGACACGGGAATATCCTGGCTGTACCACGCCGTCCACTTCCTTCCGCCATATTCACACTCCGCCTTATGGCACTGGTAGCCGCAGATGGTCTTCTGCCCTTCCGCCAAAGTCCATTTCTGCGCCTTGGAATCCTCTGTGTATGAATATCTGTCCGGAATTATCGTCCCGTAAACCGTCATATTCCCAGCCGGCTCGTTCTGGAAGATGGCATAGTCGAAATACTGCTCTTTCTTCTCTTCCCGCAGACGGAAAGCCTCGACCTGTTCTTCCGAAGCCCCGGACATTCTTGCCGAGTCAAGCTGGAATGTGGAGTAGTCCACAAACTTCGCCGACCTCCTCCCGACCTGAAGGATTGTGGAATATACATCCTCCCGTCCCTTGTCATCAGATGTGCGGTACTCATACACGCACTCAATGTCCGCCGTCTGTTCCGACGGCCCGCCGATGCCTTGCACCGCTGCAACAACTGCAGAAATAATCATAGCGATCATTCTCACCGTTTTCTATTATAGTCGCAGGAAACGGAGGAAGGTTAACAGGAGATAATAACTGATATATTCATCTAAGAAATTGTTTGGCATACCAACAAAGTTACGGCTTATCCCGCGGAGAGGATGTCCCCTCTTCCTTTCTTGCGCGTTTATGATTTTTTCTATAACTTGCCACTGATTATCAGCAAGGTTGGTATGAATACATCTTCTAATTATAAAGTTATGGAATCATATTCAACAAAAAAACTGATAATCAATTATTTATGAAGTACGTAGCAGAATTTTTGATTCATTTCAAAACAACTTCTCAAAACAGATTGTAATTTTAGGATAGCATATGATTATAAGATATATTACAGTGATCGCGCTGTTTATAGCAAGCCTGACAGGTGCTAAAGCCCAAAACAACATCAGCGTCGACTATACGGAAGAGAGCGAATTGGTCAGTGTTATAGCCCACCTTGCCAAGGTGCCTGGATATGTATGGCCAGAAGAACAGGCTGGAGTCATTGATTATTTTCACCAAGTAGACAGCACCTTCGCACCCTATTCCAATCATCCCATCATAGCTTTTGTTACAGACACTCTGGTGAAGCAGGGCTTTGGCTATCATGTTCCGATTTCCTTGGCGCTACGCCTGAAGCTGAAAAATGGCAAGCTACATTATAATACGGACTTGGAGCCTGACTTCAACCATTACTATCGGGGCATTACTCCACGACACGAAAAAAAACTCATTGCCCTACTTGAGGATTTCTATAAGAAAGCCCATTTTCATTCCTTCTTCAAGAAGAATCAACCCCTCTACAATGCCTGTAAACAAGCCATGCAGCAGCAGTTGGTCAACAAGATTGACTTGGATTGGTACAAGTCATTCTTTGGCCCTATCGACAATGTCTCTTTCCATATCTATCTCGGTCTGCTAAACGGTCCGGGCAACTATGCCATTCCGCAGAAAACCAAAGATGGCTCGGAAATCAAGAACGCATTCATAGGTTGCGCCGACCGCAATGCTACTGGAGATATTTACTATGGTGAGGCTTATACACTGCCTGTCATCATTCACGAGTTCAACCATTCTTTCTGCAATCCTCTAAACGAGGAATACTGGGATGACATTAAGGACAAGATGATCGCCTTCTACAATCAGAATGCCCCCTTTTATGCTCAGCAAGCCTATGGCGACCCACTCACGGTGGCCAACGAGATGTTCGTGGAGGCCTGCGTGATGAGATACCTTGCCACACACCCTGTGCGGTTCACACAGGAGAGCATCAAAAAAATCAAAAGGATTTATCAAATGCAAAATGCATCCGATGATGAAATCGTGGCCGGCTATTACGAGACACAGATTAACATCCGTGAAGTATACAAAAAGTTCTTTATGATCCGTGACATCATGAAAGCATTGGAAGAGCGCGAGGCAAACACGATCTGCTACCCTACCATGCGCGATTTTATGCCAAAATATATCGAAGCGATTAATGCTTATCAAGAAAAATAAAAGAAACTATATCGGAGTTGACTAACATTTGGCTTTTAGTACTGATGCTTAAACAATCACGGCTAGTTGACATCGCAATGCAATGATCTGTATGTCAGGAACTTAATTTAAATCTCAGTCATACAATAAGACAGGGTATGACAGAAGATTCCAGGCTTATGCTTCGGGTGAAAAAGTGGCTTTCCGCACCCGATGCCAATCTGAAATGTTGCCGCCGCCTCTTAGTTCGTATGGTACACCAGAGCGTCCTACCGGTGTTCCGGACTTCCAGGTGTGGGAAACCACGCGCACCTGAAACGCCATTGACCTGA
>CAVCRL010000192.1:0-4962 GCA_963604455.1 Lachnospiraceae bacterium
CCGCGCTGAGGTAGGTGACGATGCTGTCGGAGAGCTTGCGCTCGTCCTCTATGATCAAAAGTTTCATTGTCGGTTTCCTCCTATATTCAAAAAGGCTGTTGCAAAAATAGCAATAAAGAATCAATGATTCGCGGACTTGCTCGCGTGCGATGCGGAATTTAGTATCTCACATACTTGGCGCTCAATGGATTATAATAATATTCCTTGAATATGTGAGACATCGTGACAATGTAATATTTCCGAAAGATATATAACAATATTCCAAGGTTCCAGGGCAGCCCTGGCGCAGATACATTATGCGACGAGGCGAAATCTCTTATAAGATCTTTCGAATGTTTGTAATCTTCTTTGAGTTTTTTCTTCCATTTCAGATCTTTTTTGTTCATAACAGAGCCATCCGTGCATCTGTAAGTGTAATTCGCTCCCGGCACAGTGATGACCTTGCTGGCAAAATAAAGCGCCGCGAAGGAGAAGTACCTGTCCTCGATGAACCGCCCGACCTCAAACTTCAAATCATTCTCCATCAAGAAAGAACGTCTGAAAACATAGCGCCACACATAGCCCCACTTGGCTACCCAGGTGACAGACAATTTCCCCCGAGGGGTGGTATATTCCTTTATTTTATGGAATATCTGACTTTTGTAGGGTTTCCGGTCGTTTATCATTCCGGCGCAGGCGATGTCCGCACCTGTGCCAGACAAGGCGACCGCCATATTCGCATAAAACTCACTGTTGACCTTGTCGTCCACATCCATAAAATGGACATATTCTCCCGTGGCCGCCTCAAGGCCGATGTTGCGGGCCGCTGACAGACCTTGGTTCTCCTTAAGCACAATGACTCTCACAGGATATGTCTTCGCGATTGATGCGGACCGGTCGAGGTCACCGTCTATCACCACGATGACCTCAAGCTTCATCTGATAAGCCTGCCTTAGAACATTTTCCAGACAGGAGGCGATGAATCTCTCACCTTTGTAGCAAGGGATTATCACTGATATCTTTACGGCATTACTTTGTTTTCCCATAATTTCAGCGACTATTAAAAGGTTATTTCATAACATAGAACAGTTCCCTACTTCTCACCTTTGTAGATCCACAGCATAATCGACGGGAGAACCAGCAGGAGCAGCGGCAGCCCGACGATGAAACCGCCGATGACCGCGACTGCGAGCGGCTGCTGCATCTGCGCGCCGACACCGATTCCGAGAGCCAGTGGCATCAAGGCGAGGATCGCTCCTATCGCCGTCATCAGCTTCGGGCGGATTCGCAGCGCGATGGCATAGTTCACGGCCTCCGCGACATCCCCTCCACGGCGGCGGTTCATCCGGTACTGCCAAACCGTGAATATGGCGTTCTCGGCGATGATACCCACAATCATGATCATACCCGTGTAGCTGCTCACATTCAGCGGCACGCCGGTCAATCTCAATGCAATCAAACTACCGCAAATACCTAACACAGAAATGAATATGATAGCGGCGCTGATCAGCCATTCCTTGAACAGGAACATCAGCACGGCGAACACCAGCAGCACCGCCAGCGACAGGATCATCATCAACTCGTGGAACGACTTCTGCTGCTCTGAATATGCTCCACCGAGCGACACGCTGTAGCCCGGAGGAAGGTTAAGACGCTCAGACAGTTTGGCTTGCAGCTCATTCGCAGCCGTTCCCAGATCCCTGCCCTCAAGCCTGGCCGTAAGCGTGATGTCCGCCTTCAGGTCCTCGCGCCTCTGCTCGATCTCACCGGCGCTGACCTCAACCTCGCAGAAATAACTCAAAGGCCTTGTCGTTCCGTCAGGAAGGAATATAGGAGCGTCACGCAACCGTTCCGGTGAATTGTCCTTGAAATCCGTGAATCTCAAAAGAATACGTCTCATCTGCTCTCCGTCCTGCACGGAACCGATCTGGAGGCCGCCAGTCATCGCCGCCTGGGACGGATCCGGTTCGATCACGTTGGCCGGCTGGCAGAGCGGCACACCGCCGGTCTGGGCGGCAAGCTGCTCCTGGAACTCGGTCAAGGATATTCCGAATCTCGAAAGTTTCTCCTGATCGGGAAGGAACACCAGCGAAGCTCCGGCAGGAACCAGACCGTCATCGATGTCAACAATTCCGTTGACATCCCGCATAATGCCTTCCGCCTCACCCGCAAGCCTCTGAAGAGTGGAATATTCATCACCGAATATCTTGACCTCTATAGGTTTAGGGGTGCTCATCAAGTCACCGAGCAGGTCTGAGATCCTCTGTCCGAAGTCGATCGTCATCAACGGAACCGAGTTGGAAATCTGGCGGCGCAGCTCGCTGATGACCTCCGGAGTGCTACGTTTCCGGTCCGTCTTCAGCTGAATCAGATAGTCACCATAGTTGCTCGGCCTCGTCTTGAACGACATTCCAAGCGCAGTCCTTCTTGAATATGTCGCCACGTCCGGATGCGCCATTATGATCTCCTCCATCTGCCTGCAAAGCCGGTCGGTCTCCTCGATGTCCGTTCCGGAAGGGGAATGGTAATCAAGCACGATCGTGCCTTCGTCCAGATCCGGCAGGAAACCGGACGAGATTCCTTTCGTGGCCAGCCATCCGCCGACCGCCAGCAGAGGGATCAGCAAAGCCGCCGTCAATGGCTTGCGGTACAGAACAGTCAGGAAATGCACCTTCTTGATGGACTCCTCCTCAAGGTCCTCCGTGTTTGTCTTTTGTTCAGTCTTTCGGTAGCCTATGATGAGGTGCAGGACCGGAAGCAACAGCCAGGTGACAAAGAACGAGGCCACAAGAGTAAGCTGCATTGTGTCAGAGAGTTCCTTAAAGAAACTTCCCGCCAGACCACTCATCATTCGGAATGGGAAATGGATCACGATCGTGGAAAGCGAGGACGCGACCATCGCCGGGAACAAGTCCCCTATCGCGCTTCGCACAACGTCAAACCGGCCTTCATCCGGACGTTCCTCGTGCTCCCTGTAGATTTGCTCTATGATCACGATGGCGTCATCAATGATCAAGCCGACAGAGGCGGCCATCGCTCCAAGAGACATCACGTTGATGGTGATTCCGGCCAGATGGCAGAGCAGCACACTGAATGCCACGGTCACCGGAATGGTCAGGATCACAGCCAGACTCGCCCTCCAGGATCTCAGGAAGAGGAACATCACGATCACCGCAAGAAACAAGCCCTCGAAGATCGTCCTCAGCACTCCCCTGATGCTGTCGCTGACGAAAGCACTTTGATTATAGTAAGGCTTAAGTTCGTAACCGTCAGGAAGTTGTCCACGGATTTCCTTGGCCTTCTCCTCGACACTCTTGGCGAAATCCACCAGATTCACATCCGGCTGCTTGACCAGGTCCACAAGCACGGCATCGTTGCCGTCAGCATTGATCTTCAGGAACTCCTGTTGTTCCTGAATCTCCACATCAGCGATGTCTCCCAGCCTGATGGCCCGTGTGCCGTCGTTACGCAGGATCACGTTCCGGATGTCCTCCGAGTCATTGATTCGAGTGTCCGTAAGAGTCAGGTACAGCCGCCCGTAATCGGCCACGTTACCGTTGTCAAGAACGAAGTTCGTCTGTTCGAAAGCCGATTTGATCTGCTGTGGAGTGATGCCTAACGCGGTCATTTTCTGAGCGTCAGGCTTTATGACATATTCCTTTGCCTTTCCGCCTCGCACCACGACATTGCTGATGCCGTCAACCTGCGAGAACATCGGGCGCACAATCAGGTTGCCCACATCACGCAGTTCGATACGGCTGTGAGTGTCGCTCTCCAGCGTGAAACCATAGACCGGGAACAGAGACTGGTTCATCGCCTCCGTGGAAATCACTGTCCCCGCCGGAAGATACCCTTTGATCTCATTGATGCGGCTCTCCAGCTGCGTTTTCAATGAATATATGTCCAGCCCCCATCGGAAATAGACATCCACGACGCAGCTTCCACGGCTCGTCCCGCTTTTCACTACCGTCACACCGTGAACCTTTTTCACGGCGCTCTCCAGCGGTTTCGTCACCGTGATCATCATCCTGTCCACAGGCTGCTGACCTGCCTCGGCAATTACGGTGACTCTCGGAAACAACACCTCCGGGAACAGGCTCGTCGGCATCTGCGTGAAACTCCACGCCCCCGCAAGCAGCAAAAGCAGCCCGACAAACAGTATCGGTCGGCTGAACGCCTGATGAAGGCCGCACTTTATCTTTTGTCCGTTCATTTGATTATTCCTTAAACTACAAATCACTTTCAGCCAAAATTGCAGTAGAATGCCCTCAGAAGCCTATACGCCTGAATAGCTTGCGATTTAAAGCCTATGTTTTTCATCATAAACCAAGGCTGACAGACGTTGAAGGCACATTGGGCTGAAAGTGTTTTGTAAAAACAACATTTGAAAATCTGTACTATTCCACGACCTCCACCTTTGCGCCATCCTCCAGACCATAGCCTCCGGTCAGGACAATGCGGTCATCCACAGAAAGTTCCACCGATGATACTTCGACTTCCGAAGCGGAACTGTTGCCGACCTTGACTGGTACTTTTACGGCTGTACTGTCACCGCTAAGTTTCATCACCCAATGCTCGGTCAAGGCCTCATCACTCTGCACGGCGGCCCTTGGCAGAATCATCGCCACGTTCTCTTTACGGTTGTCGGTGAATATAGCCTTGACATTCAGGCCTTCCGGCAGAAATGGAACGCCACGTACAGTTACCTTACCACTTTCTAATTGCCTTGTTTTACTTGAAGAAATCGAAGTAAACTGATCAGAAAGATCTGTCTTTGAGGCAGTCTGTTCGCCTTGAAGCAAAGCCATTGCCTTGGCGACCAGTTTCACAGACTGAGATTCCACATTCATCTGGACCAGTGATGACAAAGTTTTGGCTTTCAGCCGTGTACCATCCGGAAGCTCGATGACGCAACCTGTCCGACGACCGATTTCCGACATCTTTTCCGCCGGCACATTTATCTCGAACACAAGGCTTGAGGAC
>CAVCRL010000193.1:0-4956 GCA_963604455.1 Lachnospiraceae bacterium
CTGATTGTACCCTTAAGGGAATATGAAAGAGACTTTGAAAAGAATATGGTTTCCGATGGTGGTGGTGTGCGTGATCGCGCTCCAGGCCATCGGTATGGGCAACCGTCCTTTCGCCGGGGATCCGGGCTACGGATTCGTCTCCGCGGAAAGGCCTCTGCCACCCGACACTATACACTACAGGAATCAGTTCATCGGCAACGCCGCGGCCGGGAAGGAGGACACCTCCTTTTTTCTGGCCCCGATCGACACAACGCAGCACCTGACCGCAAGGGACACCATATTCCCGCCGGATTCACTCAGGGACATCGACCCGTTCCGCTACAAGTACTATGTGGCGATCCTTGACTCGCTGACCCACAGGATTGTGGTGGATTCATTGAAGACGGCCGGGGACTCTCTGGACTGGCCTAAGGTCGATTCCCTCTACTATCTCGACTCGGCGATCCGTAAAAAGGCCGAATTCGACGCTTGGTACGCAAGTCTCTCCAAGGCCGAACGGAAAAAACACGACTTCGAGGTCAAGGAGAAGATCAAGAAGCACATCGCCGACAGTGTCCTGAACGTCAAGGACAGCCTGAAGGCTTACAGGGACAGCGTCAAGGAGGCCACCCCGAGAGTTCTGGAAACATTCGCCTTGCCGGACTCCCTTCAGTACAAAAGGATCATCAGATGGACCCACGAGCGGGAGTTCCACAAGATGGACATAAGCGAGCCGGACACCAGCTACAACCATTGGTTCCACGACTATCCGTTCTACCGCAAGGACGTGAACGCCACGTGGTTGGGAGTGGCGGGATCAGCGATGCAGTACTACAATTGGTTCAATCGCACAAGCGAGAACGGAGTGTCGTTCTACACCCCTTACGAGTCTTGGACATATTCGGCGAAGACGCTTCCGATGTACAACACGAAGACCCCTTACACGGAACTCGCCTACTTCGGCACCATATTCGCCAATTCGCAGAAGGAGTCTGACAACCTGCACATCCTGACCTCGCAGAACATATTCCCGGCCCTGAACTATACCCTTGAATATAACCGCTTCGGCGGCAACGGCATAATGCAGAACGAGAAGACGACCAACAAGACATTCGTCGCCTCCGTCAACTATCTTGGGAAGCGGTACCTTATGCACACCGGGTACATCCACAACAAGGTTCTCCGGAACGAGAACGGAGGAACCAGCGACAACAAGATGGTCAGCGACACGACCCTTGACGCGAGGGAATATCCGGTCAACCTTTCCAACGCCTCCTCGAACATCATCAGAAACACATTGTTCCTTGACCAGCAATACAGGATTCCGTTCACATTCATAAGGAACCTTCAGGACAGGAAGCTTGACAAGGCGTTCAAGGACAGCATCATAGCTTTGGGAGACTCGACCAAGATCGCCTCGCTCGGCGAGCTTCTCGCCCAAAGGAAAGAAGAGAGGGCGGCCGCCGACACTCTCGGCGACAACAACATCACGACCGCCTTCATCGGGCACAGCAGTGAATATTCAGTGTTCCGGAAAAGCTATGAGGACCAGATCACGGACGATGCGGGCAAGTCATTCTATGACAATGTCTTCAACTATCATCCTACGACCTCGTTCGACTCGGTGAGGGTTATGAAGTTGGAAAACAGGGTGTTCCTCAGGCTCCAGCCTTGGGCGGACAATGCGATCGTCTCCAAACTGAACGGAGGAATTGGCAACAGGATCCTGAATTTCAGCGTGTTCGATCCCACCTTCCTGAAAGGTACGACAAACAAGATCTGGAACTCAGCCTTCGTCTATGCCGGCGTGGAAGGACAGCTTAAGAACTACATCCACTGGGACGCCACAGGTGACTATGTATTCCTTGGAGACCAGATGAACGACCTTTCCGTCAAGGCTAACGCCAGGCTCGATCTGTACCCGTTCAGAAGGGCGAGAAAGAGCCCTGTCTCATTGGACGTGCATTTCGAGACCAATCTTGAGGAGCCTGAATATTACTACCAGCATTACTACTCGAACCACTACAAATGGGACAACGAGTTCGGCAAGATCTCCACTACCAAGATCCAGGGTGGGTTCAGCATTCCGAGATGGAGATTGGGAGCGAGGGTCGGCTACGCCCTGCTTTCCGGCAACGTTTACTATGACTCCACGGGTGTGATCCGGCAGAACAACAACGCGATGAGCGTGCTCAGCGCCTCGCTGGACAAGAATTTCGCGCTCGGTCCGCTCCATCTGGACAACAGGCTTCTGTTCCAGATCTCCTCCGACCAGGATGTGATTCCGCTTCCGACGCTTGCGGTCAACGCCAGATGGTACCTCCAACTCAATGTCAAGAGGAACGTTATGCAGATGCAGCTCGGAGCCGAGGCCTGGTACAACACGAAGTACTATTCCCCTGGCTGGAATCCTGCCGTAGGAGCCTTTTATAACCAGAAGGAGGAAAAATACAACAACGGCCCGGTCATTGACGCGTTCGTCAATATTCAGTGGAAAAGAGCCTGCATATTCGTGAAAGTCGAGAATGTCGGGAAGGGTTGGCCTATGGACAAGGCGGACTATTTCAGCGCCCACCACTACATCAGGACGCAGACCGCCCTTAAGTTGGGAATATATTGGCCGTTCTACCTGCAATCCAGCTCCAACAAGGCCGTCAGCGCCGGATCAGGTCTCTCTGGTGGCGGTGGAAGTTCCGGCGGCAGCGGAAGTGGATTCGGAGGTGGCCTTGGCTCCGGCGGAGGCAGGGGTTTCAGCAGCAACACCTTCTAACGGAATCCGCCTATGGGACTGAAACGAGTGACCAAAAAATTTCTCAAGTACCTGATACCCACCTTGGTGGTGCTCCTGATCATTCCGTTCAGCGAATTGAACAGGAACTCGAAAGGAGATGAAGACGCTTTCGGGACCGGTCCCATAAGGTTCGCCCTGAAATTGGACGACAAGCTCTCCGAAGGCTATGTGACCGGCTACTGCTACGAGATGGCGGAACGATTCGCCGTTCATCTGAAAGATTCAGTGGAGATATTCCTTGCGGACAGTGACGCTGACTATCTGGATTCGCTCCGGCTTGACAGCCTCGATGTCTTGGCGATACCTTTTTCCAAAATTCCTGATTCAGAGGAATTTCTGTCGTTCCAACTCGGAGACACACCCGCAGCCTGGGTGATCAAGGCGGACAAAAAGCGGCAGCGGGAAATCATCCGTTGGCTCAACAATTTCAAAGGAACTGATGAATATGCCTCTGTCCTCGACCGTTTCTTCAACGGTTACAATCCTTACCGCAAAGGTGTGAGGAAAATCCCTGGGATCATCAGCCCTTACGATGATCTTATCAAGCGGAACGCAAAGACAATCGGTTGGGACTGGAAGATGTTCGCGGCTCTGATCTGGAGCGAGTCACGGTTCAGGATCCAGGCGAGATCACCCCGGGGAGCTGTCGGGCTTATGCAGATGATGCCACGCACAGCCGACCGTTATGAGATTGAGGATCTCCTCGATCCAAAGGAAAACATCGAGGCCGGAGCGGCCTACATTGCCCGTCTCCAGAGCAAGTTCAGAGACACGGCAGCCAACGGTGACGAACTTGTGAAGTTCACTCTGGCCGCCTATAACGCCGGTGAGGGACGTATTTACGATTGCATCAAGCTGGCTCGCTCACAAGGCGTTGACACCGGCACTTGGGAAAGCCTCTGCACCGTTCTGCCGCAAATGAGCCAGGACTCCATTCTATTCGTGGAGGATGTCCGGCACGGCAAATTCAAAGGAAGGGAGACTGTGGCGTACGTGAAAGCGGTCCTCAACAGATACGACATATTCAATGGCGATACTCCACGTTACAATATTCAGCCGGCGGACACCGCCTTGGTGATGATTGAGGAGGCTGAGGATGTGGAGCAGATCCTATTGAGCCCTGACAGTCTGAGCCGGATCGACTCTGGAGATAAAGAGGCAAGGGATCAGGAGAAGGAGCATAATGACCAGCCAGGAGAGGAGGTCGGCGGCAAGCACCGCAGGTAGATTCAGGCTAACCGGTACGAACGGGACGAAATAGTTCTCCGGATTCAGTTTGATGATGTGGGTCCATTTCTGGATTCCGCACAGCAGCAAGGCGATGCCGTTGCCCACAAGCATACCTTTGAACACGATCACGGAAGCCACCCTGAGGAACACCTTCGCTATGGCCTTGTCTGTCATCCCCAAGGACTTAAGGGTGCCGATTGTGGAGATGTTCCGGAACAGCATTATCAGAAGTCCGGAGATCATATTGAATCCGGCCACGATCGTCATAAGGACGAGGATGAACAAGACATTGAAGTCTATGAGATTCAGCCAGTCGAAGATCTGTGGATAGCGGCTGATCACCGAGGTGGCGATCAAGGTGTCGTCATCATCGCCGGCCAATTCCAAGGCTATGTGGCCCACCTCGTCGGTGACGGCACGCATTCCGGCATCGGTTCTGGCCCCGGGAGCCAATGTCAGTTCCAGTACGGACGCCTCATCGGAAGACCAACCGTCAAGTCTTTGAAGGTCAGCAATGTCTGCCAGCACGACGATGTTGTCCGTGCCGTCCATCACTCCCTCGTAAAGGCTGGTGATGTTGAAGTTGCGGACCTTGACCTTTTCTCCGACAAAATAAGTCAGAAGTTTGTCGCCGACCTTTAGACCGAGCATATCCGAAAGCCTGACCGGAATCGAGACTCCGAGTCTCACCGTGTCCGATTCAGATTTATCCCGCGGTGTTCCCTTGAACAGAACGCCGTGAATGCTCTCGCCTTTCTTGACGATTCCAGCGCGATAGACAGCCGGAGTGATATTCTTAACTTCCGGAATCGCCTCGATGTCAGGCACAAAACTTTGGTTAATCAAAATCGGGGATGCCTCGCTGATGTAGTTCATATCCACCGGCATCAGCTGCACGTCTCCCGTAAGGTCGGAAATGCCGTCCCGGATCTCGTTCCTGAATCCGGACGAGACGG
>CAVCRL010000194.1:0-4951 GCA_963604455.1 Lachnospiraceae bacterium
TCGCAGGGCTGCTTTATTGCGTGACCATCATAGGCATTCCATTCGGGTACCAATTATGGAAGTTCGGGGTGTTTTCTCTATGGCCGTTCGGGACGGACGTGGTGGACGGGAACAACGCCGGAGGCTGTCTCAGCATATTTATGAATGTGATTTGGATCCTGCTGGGATGGTGGGAGATCGCGGCGACGCACCTTGTCTTCGGACTCATCTGCTGCATCACGATCGTCGGAATCCCGTTCGGCCTCCAGCATTTCAAAATGGCGTTCCTCTCGCTGCTGCCTTTCGGAAAGACATTCCGAAAGGCTTAAAATATTCTCTGGCCGTTTTACCGCAATACTCCGGGAGAAAATTTCCGGAGTTTTTTTGTTCACCGATGCGAAAATGAGACATTATAGGGCAAACAACAAAAAATAAGTGTTATGAAAAAGTTTTTCAAATTTGCCCTCGCCGCCATCGCGGCAATCACCATCAGCACGGTTCTCGTCAGCGCGACAATAGCCGCGACCGCTACGGAAAACGTTGAAATCGCCTCACGATCGTTGCCGGCGTTAAACTGCACAATGACTATCCAACAGGCAGAGAGCATATTCAAGCTTCTGCCGGAAGAGATTCAGGCTCAATGCAGAAATGAATATGCCAAGCTGAGCGGCAGGTGCAAGAGCGCACAGAGCTACAACTATCAAGGCGTGGAAATCACCACCACCGGAAACGACGGGACAGTATCAATCCGCTTCTCATACAGCGGCTACACTGTCAAGGTAAACAACACCACCTGGGAGCGTCTGGACGAGATCTTCCTGTAGGCGCGTCTCCCCTTCACCTATCCTTGGATATTCCTTGAATATGCAAAGGATAGGTTAATTTATAATATTCATTATTATGTCTTTAGGGAACATCCAAAACACCCTCTTGAAGGCCAGTTCAACACCGCTGGACGTGGTGAGAAGGACAGTGCAGAAGCCGAGAATCAGGAAAGAGGAGATGATAAGGAGAGAGCGGATCCTGCCCGGTCCTATGATGTCGCTTTGATACAGACGGATCTGCCTTATCCAACAGCACACGTGAAACGCATAAGTCAGACCGATAAGACCATCTATGACCGCAAGATAGACACCGTCACCGGTTGTAAACCGCCAAGGCAGGAGGGCCAAGGTTATTACCGGGACGCAATATGGCGAAAGAGTTATGGTCTTATAACCCAGGTGGCCATTGCTGTAGGATGTATGATCATCATCTCCGCCGTCAACGACAAATTCTTTCATCCTCCTGAAGAACAGCATCGCGAAGATCATATGTGTGAACTCGTGGGTGAAGGTCATCAGCCACTTAACATTGTGACGTACCAGAGGTATGAGCAGCAACGGGAAAAAGGCTGCGAACCCTATGGCGAAATAGACATGCAGATACCGTCTTCCCGGGGTCAGCACATCCATATCGTATGTCTTACAAAGAACAGCGACGCTCAAGAGAAGGAAAGCGGTCCAGAACAGACAGGCAAGGACATACCATATTCCTTCGAATATTTCAGACAGATTTCTCATAGGAAGCAAAGGTAAAGAAATATTTTGATTATATTTGTTTCAAATAAAAGCAACAGCACCTATGACAGACAACGATTTGATAATAGGAATAAAGAATAATTCCGCTCAAGTTTGGAAACGAATCTACGACACGATGAGGCCGGGAATCCACAAGATCGTCGCCCCAATGCTTGAAAACGTGAAGGATATCACATTCGATGACATATACTCAGACGGCTTGATCATCCTGATGGACAATGTCAAGGATGGCAGACTGGATGAGAACGCGCCAAACAATATTTTCAGTTATCTATGCACGATATGTAGAAGGTTAGCATCCAAGCGGATACGTGCGATAAAGCCTTTAAAGGCAGAAGAAGGAGAGACAATAATGACAACACCGGCAGGGGGATCCATCAAAATCATAAAAGGCGGCGGCACCGACATTGAGGCCACTGATCCGGAAGTTCTTTCGGAAGAAGAACGTTACCTTTGGGACTTCCTCCGCAGGGCACTGTCCTCACTTCCGAAGAATTGCCGACAACTTCTCAAAAGGTTCTACTGGGACAAGCTCCCGTTGGACGTGATCGCTCCGACAATGGGGCTTAAGAACGCGAACACGGCGAAAACCACAAAAAAGAGATGTATGAACAAATACAAGGATCTGGTAAATGCACTGCTTGCCGATGACGAAAAAGCCGAGCGCGCCATCCAGCGAACCGTAGAACGCGAGGCGCTCCGTGATCTCCTTGAACGATTCCGTCAGGAACACGACAACGAGATCTCCACCGCCGCCTGCCGCAGCGGCAAGGATGAGAATCCGCAGGAATAGACCTTATCGTCCGTTCAGCTGTGGGGCATCTTTGATTCCACCGGCAGACTCGTTTCTCAAAGAAACATTAAATAAGTTTCTTTCAAGTTGAAGCCAAATACGTTATATTGTTTAAGAAGCTAATCCCGTGACGTGTTTTCCTCAACGAAAATCCTGATTGACTCCTGTTGTTCCTTATCGGAGTCCACAAGCACTCCGGCGGCCATCCAGTAGGCGTACTTACCGGTGCAGAATTCTGACAGGGATTCGACATCAGTGCCATAGCGGAACTCGATGTGGTGCGTGCTTGCCGGGGTGTCAGAGCGCATCGCGAAACAACTGAACTCGTCCTGGTTGCCGTTCTTGGACTTGAAGAAATAGAAGTCATAATCCGCGTTATAGCTGTCGAATACATATTCGTGCGAGAAGAGTTCATTGCCTGACGCGTCAAGTCCCTTTATGCCGCCTTTGCCGTCAAAGACGAAACGGCTCACTCCCTGCTTGAAATCACAGTTGAACTGGAATCCATTCTGCCAACCGTCGGTGCCGTCACCGAAACGCTCAGTCGCCGCATCTCCCGTCAATGTACCTGACATAGAACCCTTCAGCGCTTCGACTGTCGCTTGCGCTGTCTCCGCACCAACTGCCTTCTCACATTCAGAAAGCCAGAAAGCATCCCATTTTGGGTTCAGCAAAGTTTTCTCGCTGAAGAGTTCCTCGTAAGTTCCTTTGAGATCTTTCTGCAGTTGTGCGGCGGCCTCGGCCGAACCTGTTTCAGGAACTTTACCGGTACCACATGACGTAGAAAGCACAATGGCGCAAAGAGCCAAGACCAAATTAGCGGCGATATTCTTCATTTCCAATCATTTTAAGAATCAATTCCGCAAAGATAATCTTTAGACAGCTCTCCGAGAATCCTAATTTGTTGGTATTTTTCTCAATGGTCAACCTGGAGGATATTTCTGATCACCCGGCAAGGGTTGCCGACAGCGACGCAGCGGGCTGGGATGTCACGTGTGACAACACTTCCGGCACCGACAGTGGCCCCCTCTCCGATGGTGACACCCGGCAGGATGATCGCTCCGCCTCCGATCCAGGCGTTGTCCTTTATCGTTACCGGACGGGCAATGGTTATGCAGGAATCGCCATCCCCTTGGGAACGACGTTCTTCAGGGATGACCGAATGCGTGGCTGTGTAAATCTGCACATTGGATGCGATCAGAACATTACGGCCGATGGTGATGCGATTGTTGTCAATGAATGTGCAGTTCTGATTGATGATCGTGTTGTCACCGACAAAAATATGCTTGCCATACTCGCAGTGAAAGTCAACATCCACCCAGACATTCTCACCCAATCCTCCAAGCATCTCCTTGAGTATGGCGTACTTCCCGGCCGCATCCTCATAAGGCACAGCGTTGAACTCTCTCATCAGCCGACGCGCGTTGGCCGCCATATCCGTCATCGGTTTTTCCCCGCCGTTGAACGGCAGTCCCGCAAGACATTTCTCGTACTCGGTCATATTCAAATAAATTAGTGAAAACAACTGAAGTTTTTATCCGGCATAACCGTATTTTCTCGGACAAATGAAAGGAAATGAAGGGGTTCTCCGGCCAAACCAAAGGTTATTTGACAACCGCCACAAGTCCCATCTCGGCGGCTTTCACCCGCATAATGGCGTCGGCCTCATTGAAGTTGTTGCCGATCTGGCCGTCCAGGATGGCCTCTTTGACATATTCCTTCAAAACGCCGATCTCTCGGCACGGGCTCAGGCCATAGACTTCCATCACATATTCGCCGGTGATCGGGTTCTTGAAGTTGCGGATGGCGTCCTTGGCCTCGACCTCGACGAGCTTACGCTTGACAAGTTCGAAATTCTGCCGGATCTTGGCAACCTTGACCGGGTTCTTGGAGGTGATGTCAGCGTTGCAGAGGAGCATCAGGTCATCGATCTCGTTGCCGGCGTCGAACAGTAGACGACGCACGGCGGAGTCTGTAACCTCCTCATCCACAAGAGCGATCGGACGATGATGGAGGCCGACCAGCTTCTGCACATACTTCATTTTTTCATTCAAAGGCATCTTGAGAGCCTTGAATATTCTCGGAACCATCTTGGAGCCGACCACCTCGTGACCGTGGAAGGTCCAGCCGACCGATGGGTCAAAACGCTTGGCGACCGGCTTGCCGATGTCGTGCAGCAAAGCCGCCCATCTCAGCCATACATTCGGCTGGGTCCTGACCGACTCCACGAAACTGTCACCACCCTCATCAGGAGTAAAGTCCTTCAAAGTACCGGCCGCAATTCCCTCGATCTCCGAGGCAGCCACATTGTCAACGACCTGGAGAGTGTGGGAGAATATTTCCTTATGTCCCTTTCCGTCAACGGATTCCACTCCTTTGAGTTTCAGGAGGTCCGGGAGAATATATTCAAGGAGTCCGGTCTCGTCCATAAGTTTGAAACCCATCGAAGGGTGAGGCGTGATAAGGATTTTGTTCAGTTCCTCAACGATGCGCTCCTTTGAGAGGATCGTCATCCGGTCGCGCATATTCCTCATCGCCCGCAAGGATTCCGGGACAATGGTGAATTTTTGCTCCGGCGTGCTGAGTTTCGTGGCGAAAC
>CAVCRL010000195.1:0-4888 GCA_963604455.1 Lachnospiraceae bacterium
AAGACTTCATCTTGTCTCCGGACAGGGTGAAGCCTTCTGTCGTTTATCTTGAGGCCTGCGAGCACTACCAGAAGCAATCCTGGAGAAACCGCTTCCGTTACTATGCCGCCGACGGCCCTCAGAGCCTGAATTTCCCGATTGTCCACGAAACCGGTACGCACGAATTGCCGATAACGGAGATCAAGGTGGATTACTCGACTCCGTGGCTGATCCGCACCGAGCGGGCCATCGCCTCTGCCTACGAGTCCTCCGCTTATTTTGAATATTACAAGGACGAACTGTTCGGAATCCTTGACTCTCGTCCCGCGACCCTCTTTGACCTGAATCTCCAGATAATCAGGTTCTTCCTCCGAAAGACCGGCGTCACGGCCGATTTGAGAATGACCGATGAATATGTTCCAGTCCGCTCCCGTGAGGTCCCGATGGACACCGGTCGGTACGGATTTGACTATAGGGAACTCATACATCCAAAACGTCCTGACAACATATTGAGAGACCTTGATCTGGAAAAACCGTACTTCCAGGTCTTCGCCCGAAAGTACGGTTTCATTCCGAATCTTTCAATTATGGACCTCCTTTTCAACGAAGGTCCCGATTCAATCTCCTATCTTAAAAATCTATAGATCTTTTTCGGTCACTGAACTTGTGGTCCCTGAGCTTGTCGAAGGGTACCGCTCCGTCCAGTTAGAACCTCCACCCGAATGTCGCGGTGACGCTGTAGATGTCCCTCTTGTTGAGGATCAGCGGCGAAGCCACATCAAGATAGTCTGCGTAAGGTGAGATATATTCATCCGACAGCATAGTAAGCCTTGCCGCAATGTCCGCGAAGAACGAGCCGTTTGATGAATATCCTAGGCCTATGGAGAATGCGTTGATTCTGTCGTTCAACTTCGTCTTCTCATTCCCGTTATATACATATTCAGGAGTGGTGGTGAAGTTGTAGCCCGCACGCACCGCGAATTCCGGCACCGGCTTGAACTCCGCACCGATCCTTGCCATATGCGACACGCCCATACAGTCGCGGATCTCATCGTTCAGGTCATCGTAGAAGTTATCATTCCACCCTCCGTCCTTGGTCATAAACTTCATCGTGCTGTAGTCGGTCATCTCGTAGTCCGCGCTGATGAGAGCCATTCCGGCGAAGGTGAACGCCGCACCCGCATTCAAACGGTATGGTGTGCGCAGCCTGAAGGAATTGTTGCCCTCCGGAGTGTCCGCGCCCGCGTTGAATCTCGAATCCGTGTAATTGACATCAACACTTTGGTACCAGCGTTCGTTTATCTCCATAATCGTCGGGGTCTGGACCGCTCCTCCAATCCTTACGCCGTCAATCGGTCTCCAGAGAAATCCGAATTTTCCATAGACTCCGCTTCCGTCCGCCGTGTAGGAGTAGCGTGTACGATAATCACTGAAGTTAGTCGTGCCTTTATCTCCGAAATCAATCTCGAAGTTCGCAGGTGTTTCAGCGGCTTCCTTGAAATATTCATCATAATCGTAGTTGAGCGTTGTGACACCAAGGTTCGCTCCGATGAAGAAAGTCTCGCTGAAGTTCAAACCTACGTTGAACACCACGTCGTACTTGCTGCCAGTGACCTTGCGCCCATACGCCTGGTTCAACGGGCCGGCGAGGAATACGTTGTAAATTCCGTTACCGTCCTTGTCTATGGCAAAACCATTTTCGTCATAAGTGTAGTATTCATCGTCCCCAGGAATGTAATTGCCGTTTTCAATATCTTGCCTGGTTACAGGATAATAGCGTTCGGTGGCCGCGATGTAGCGGTATGGGTAACTTGGGTCAAGGTCGCTCCCGTAGTTAGCTATCGCCCCGGCCTGAGCGTTTACGATGGCGTTCCAAGGGGCTGGCATATTCCGGTCGTCATTCTCGTAATATGCGTTGTCCCAAATGTCAATTTTGTTTCCCTTACCGTCGAGGTAACCATTCAGAAAGTCTGAATGAAATCCGTCCGCGCCGATCGCCATCGCACTGAGGTAGCTTGTCCTGTCGTTCCTGCCGCCGGCCAGCATCTGACCGGTGAAATTGTTCGTCCCGTTGACGACAATTCCGTAAGTGATGGACTTAAGGCCGCTTCTGTTTCCTAAGTTCCAATTGAACGTGGCACCGAAGTTCGGCAAGGAGAACCGTGTCAGATTCTTGCCCTGCTCATTGGTGAACTTGTCAACGTCTCCGACAGGATAGGCGCTGTAGGAAGCGTTCATCGAACTGATCGTCAGGTTAGGCGTGATCGTGAACTGGGAATATCCCGCCACGGCTGATCCCGCCGGATTGATTCCGATGGAGCCAAGGTCGCCGCCGACAGCCGTCATCGCGTTGCCCATACCGATCGACCTTGCCGTTCCGTAGTAGTTGTTCTGGCTGAATGTCAGCCCGTCGTACATTGTCTGCGCCCCGGCCGCTGCCGCGGTCAATGACAAAATCGCAGTGAATATTGCCTTTCTCATTATTTCAATTGTTTTTAATGGTTACCTTCTTCCGCCACCGCTTCTGGAGCTTCCGCCACCGCCGTATGAACCACCTGAACTTCTGGATGATCCGCCACCGGAGAACCCGCCGCCGGAATAGCTGCTACCGCTACGGCTTGAGCTGCCGGAAGAATATGAACTTGAACTCCTGCTTGTGGAGTAGCTGCTTGAGCTTCTCGTCGAGCCGGAAGAATAGTCATTGCTTGATGAAGACCTGTATGAAGATCCCGAAGACCTGTAGCTGCCTGTTGAGGAGCTTCTGCTTGATCCTGTAGAGAATCCACCAGAGGTCGTTCCGCTTGAGCTTCTGCTACCGCTTGCCGGTCTTGAGTACATCGTCGATGATGAGGATGATGACGAACGGCTGCTGCCGTAGGATGACCTTACGGAAGATGAGCCGGTAGTGGTTCCGAATGAGGATGAACCGCTGGATCTGACAGTACTGCCGACCGATGACCTGATGGATGAGGACCTGTCTGACGAAGACCTAACCGAGGATGATCTTGCTGACGAGGATCTTACGGATGAGGATGCCGGCCTGTTGACCGAAGATATTGATGTCCTTGTGCCGCTTGTGCGTCCGCCAAGGCTTGAAGACCTTGTGGTCGCCGCTGACATTGAGGATCTTGTCGATCCGGCACCGCTTCTGGATCTGGTCATTGAGGAACTTCTCACTCCGGCGCTCCTTGAAGAGGATCCGATCCCGCTTCTTCTGCTTGAGCCGGTTGTGCTGAGGCGTGGAGTGTAAACCCGTCCGCTGCCCGGACCGAAGAAGTCACGGTCGTGGTGGTGATGATGGCCGTAACCCCAGCCTCCGTAATACCACGGATCGTGCCAGCCGCCGTACCAGCCTCCATACCAGCCACCGTACCACCCGCTATAGTACCAAGGATCCCAGTACCACGGGTCGTACCATCCGCTGTAATACCACGGGTTGGCCCAGCCCCAGGAATATCCATAATACCAAGGGTCATAGTGCCAAGGTGAGTACCAACCTCCGTAGTACCAAGGGTTCGCACCCCGGTAGATCGAGGTGTAGAAAGGACGGTTCCAGGAATACCAGGATGTCGCGTACCAAGGCTGGTAGGCGGCCCAGGTGTCGAAACCGTTGTCGTAGAGGTAAACGGATGTGGTGTTGTCAGTGTTGTTGAAATCTATTCTCGCCGCTTTGTTCTCAGGGATGAACAGAGTGTCAACCTTCTCTCCGCTCTTCATAAAGATCGGGGAGTTCTTTGTCTTTGCCACAAGAAGGTCGGTCTCCTCGTCGTTGGCGGCGACCGCGGCCTCCTCGGCCTGATGAACCTTGGCCTTTGAGGTATAGTAGATTCCATCCTGATACTTCTGTCTGGAAGCATCGCTGGCAAACCGCGCCGCTGAACCGCACGAAGTCAGTGCCAGAAGCGCCGAGATAAAGAGGATTGTGCGTGTTTTCATTTCTGAATCTCCTATATTTGACAATTAATTCGTAACTTCGTGGCCGTATTCAAAGGTACTGGCCACACAAATGTTCTTAGTGAACAAAATCCATACCTTTCGGAATATTGCACAATAATAAGAATAATTGACAAAAACAGCAAAAGAATAATGGCAAAGGAAGTGACAAAAAGGTCTGAGAACTATTCTCAGTGGTACAACGATCTGGTTGTGAAGGCAGACTTGGCGGAGCAGTCCGCCGTCAGGGGATGTATGGTGATAAAGCCTTATGGCTATGCGATCTGGGAGAAGATGCAGCACGCCCTTGACACGATGTTCAAGGAGACCGGTGCGGTGAACGCTTATTTCCCGCTTTTCATCCCGAAGTCTTTCTTCAGCAAGGAGGCCGAGCACGTGGCCGGATTCGCCAAGGAGTGCGCTGTTGTCACTCACCACAGGCTTATGAACGACCCAGAAGGAAAGGGTGTTGTTGTGGATCCGTCCGCAAAGCTTGAGGAAGAGCTGATTGTAAGGCCTACTTCCGAGACAATCATCTGGAGTACCTACAAGAACTGGATCACATCCTGGAGGAATCTCCCTATCATGTGCAACCAGTGGGCTAACGTTGTCCGCTGGGAGATGCGCACAAGACTTTTCCTCCGCACCGCTGAGTTCCTCTGGCAGGAGGGCCACACGGCCCACGCCACATCGCAGGAGGCACAGGAAGAGGCACAGAGAATGGTTCAGGTGTATGCCAGGTTCGCCCGCGACTTCATGGCTCTGCCGGTGATTGTGGGGCACAAGAGCCCTAACGAAAGGTTCGCCGGCGCGCTTGACACCCTTACCATCGAGGCTATGATGCAGGACGGAAAGGCTCTCCAGGCCGGAACATCGCATTTCCTTGGCCAGAACTTCGCCAAATCGTTCGATGTGAAATATACTGACAAGGAAGGCCAGCAGCAGTACGTGTGGGCCACATCCTGGGGCGTTTCCA
>CAVCRL010000196.1:0-4887 GCA_963604455.1 Lachnospiraceae bacterium
AAAGAATAAAATATTTCATATCTGTGTCCAATACATAAATGTCTTTGAGGTTTCTGCCGAGCTCGTTGTAGTCCAGGCCGAATCCGACGATGAAATCGTCCGGAATCTCCATAGCCACATAGTCGAGCTTGACATCCTTGGTGTAGGAAGCCGGCTTCAGCAGCATCGTGCAGATCTTCGTCTCGACGGCTCCCTTCTCCTTCAGGATCTCCTTGAGGGCCACGATCGTGTTGCCGCTGTCCACGATGTCTTCCACCACGATCACACGCTTGCCCTCGACGCTTCTGGTCATCCCCATCGTCTCGCGGACTTTTCCGGTAGTGTGGGTCCCATCGTAGGATGAGAGTTTGATGCAGACCAGCTCACAGTTGAATGTCAGCCTTTTCATCAGCTCGGAGGTGAACATCAGCGAGCCGTTCAGCACGCACAGAAGTACCGGGCAGTCGGTGCTTCCCTCGAAGTCACGGTTGATCTTCTCGGCTACTTTGTCGATGGCTTTCTCAATCTGCTCGTTCGGAATGAACGGCTTGAAGGATTTGTCGAATAATCTGACGTTGCTCATTGCATTGATGGTGTTATATTAAAGAACAAAATTAGCAATATTCCATAAAAAACAGAAAAAACATACCATCGTTTTATTTTTCTTTACGTTATTTACGTTTCTTTGCCTTATCTTGCCGCCCAGAACTGAATGACTATGAATATCAAAGGAAACTTTATCATTATGCTTTGCGCGCTGCTGTCAGCCGCCCCACAGGCACTGGCTCAGACCGATGAGCGGCTGAGGGCGATTGTCTGCCTGACCGGAGCCGGTTCTGAGGAGGAACTGGACGAGAGCGAGATTGAAAGGTTCACGGCTTTTCTGTCCCATCCATTGGAGATCAACACAGCGACCGGAAGCCGTATGCTTTCCAGCGGACTCTTGAGCCAGTATCAGATAGCCAGCCTGATTGACTACAGGACGCGGACGGGTGACATCCTTTCATTTTCGGAATTAGCCTCGATCGATGGTTTTGGAGAGGAAGCGGCAAACGCCCTCAAACCCTTCATCTCCCTGCGTGGCAGGTCGCTTCCCGGGCAGCCTTATCAATCTACAAGGAGCGTCAGCAACGAAGCCTTGGCCAGATTCGCTGTCAAAGGTGATGAATATAACTACGGGACGAAATACCGGTTGGGGTATGGCGATGCGGCGGAACTGTCATTGGCGGCAAGGACAAAATATTCAGACAAAGAGCAATTTCCTCCGTCCGCCTGGTCGGCGAGCATCGTATATTATGGTAAAAAGAGATTGGGAAAAGTCATCGTGGGCGACTTTAACGCAAGGTTCGGGCAAGGACTGGCGCTTTGGAGCGGAATGTCTCTGTCGAGTCTTTCCTCATCGGCATCCTTCAGCAAGAGGCCATCAGGCATATCCCCATCCTGGTCTTGGTCGGGAATAGGGTCGCATAGGGGAGTGGCGGCTGATTTCACCGCCGGACGCTTTGTGGTCTCGGCCTTGGCCTCGTTCCCCGGGCTAAGGACTTGGTGCGAGAGCGGCAGGAAGGCGGAGATATCTTCTTTGACTGGCGGAAATGTGGCCTATTACGGCCGGCAAGGACAGTTCTCGCTGACCGGCTACTGCCTGACGGATCAATTGAATATGTCTGGCAAACCAATCGGGGGAAAGGTGTCCGGAGATTTCCGTTACTCCTGGCGGGGTGTGGATATGTTCGGAGAGGCCGTTTATGATTTCCTCGGAAGCTGCGCCGGATTTGTTGTCGGGGCGGTCGTACCGTTAGGGGATGATTGGAGATTGTCTTCAGTCATACGCTATTATCCGGCGGATTTCTCTTCGGATTACACCGGTGGTGTAAGAAGCTGGACAAAGACCTCAGACGAGGCTGGAGTCGCTGTCGGGGTGGAACGATCCGGAATTGTGGTGACTGTGGATTGCGCGATGAAAGATTCCGAGCATTCCAGAAGGCAGTTGAGAATTCTGGTCAAGGCTCCGCTACAATTGTCTGGAACATCGATGCTTACGGTTAGGATTACGGAGCGGTTCCGGCCTTATGAGGAGATTCTCAAGTACCGGACCGGGGCCAGATGTGATCTTGACTGGTCCAGTTCGGGACTTTCGGCCCGTTACGGTCCGCCTGACAAACCGGCTTGGAAAATGCGGGTACGCACCGAAGGCCTTCTCTGCCGGTCTCTCGCCGGCTTGGGCTATGTTGAGGGTGGAAGAAAGACCGATAGGTTCAGCGCTTACCTTCGAGGAACGATATTCATAGTCGATAATTGGGATGACCGGATATATTCATACGAACGGGACGCTCCGGGAAATTTCACTGTGCCGGCCTATTACGGAAGAGGCTGGAGCGCTTCCTTTGTCGCAGGAAGCAAGTTCAGGTTTGGAGCGGGAAAGACGAAGGCTCTGAAGTGCTACCTCAGAGCCTCAACTATCCGATATTCATTTATGAGAGAACCCAAGCGTCCTTCGTCTGAGGCGAAGGTTCAATTGGTGCTTTACCTGTAGATGCGGATCTTCTGTCCGATGCTCAGGTTTGTGCTCCGTAGGTGATTCCACTTTTTGAGTTGGTTGACCGTCACGTGGTACCTTACGGCGATCTTGCTGAGCGTGTCACCTTTCTTCACCTTGTAAGTTATCGTGCCTCCGGATGTAGTGGATCCATCGCTTGACTTGTTTGTGTCCAGCAGGGCCTGAGGGTTGAGATATTCGGCGGCCTTGTAGGTGTAGATTGAATCCTCGTGCGCGATGAAATCGCTTGAGTAGTTGTACGGAATGCGGAGGATGTAGGTTCCGCTGTTGCCCGGGATGACATCCTTGATATATTGCGGATTGAGGTTCCGAAGCTCGTCCACCGAGATTCCTACCAATTCGCTTATCTGCTTGAAGTGTAGGTTCTTGTGGATCTCGAACGTGTCCAGCTGGGCCGGCATCTGGACGCTGGCGGGCACAAGTCCGTATTCCTTGCTGTATTTGATGGCGTACATAGCGCCGACGAACGCCGGCACGTAGCCCCTCGTCTCACGCGGAAGGTAATTATAGACTGACCAGAAATCCCTCTTGCCGCCGCTTCTGCGGATTGCCTTGTTGATGTTGCCCGAGCCGCAGTTGTAGGAGGAGATAGCGAGATTCCAGTCCCCGAAGACGTTGTAGGAATCGATCAGATAGCGGGCGGCAGCGTCGGCGGACTTGAACGGATCGAGCCTCTCGTCCACGAACGAGTTGATTTCCAGTCCGTAAAGCTGCGCTGTCCTGAACATAAACTGCCACATCCCTTTCGCCCCGGCTCTTGAGACGGCGACCGGATTCAGGGCCGATTCGATGATTGCCATATACTTCAGCTCGTCCGGCAGGTTGTACTTGTTGAAGGTCTCCTCGAAGATCGGCATATAGTACTTGCACAGTCCCAGGATAGTGCCCATCTTGGTCGGCATCTTCTCGGAGTAAAGGATCATATAGTTGCGGACCTTCTCGTTGTAGGGGAGCGTGATGAATGAGTTCATCTTCCGGAACCTTTCCATCAAAACCTCGTCCGGAACGTTGGTCGTGAAGCGGACGGAGTCCATATCATAACCGTTCCCTTCCTCGTTCTTTCTGGCCTGGCGGTGCAGGTACCAGATGCTGAGCAGGCTGTCCGTGACATCGGCGTTGTATTCCTCCGGACTGAGTCCCGCCGCCGTCTTGAACCTGTTCTCCTCATAGACATCGATCATCTCGTCGGCGATGCTGTCCCTGAGCCTGTTCTCTTTCCGGACCTCATCCAATACCTTGAGCAAAGAGTCCACCTGCGCCCTGAGTTCCTGATTCTCCTCCTTTATCTTTTTCTTGAATATCTGAGCGTCAGCGTTTTCCTGAAAGGCAAACATCAGCAGACATAGCAGTGCCGTTATTGTGTATGTGGTCCTTCTCATCAGTCCAATGTTGTTAAAACGTGATTCCTACCTTGAGGCCGATGGCGTTGTCTCCGAAAGCGCCGCAGCCGAAGCCTCCGCCGGCCGGAATCTTCATTTCCGGTGCGAAGGCATATTCATTATAAGGTGAGATGACTGTGGGAGACACATTGAGTGTCAAATCATCACTTATCTCGAAATCCTGCATATAGGCGAACACGTTGGCGTCTATCACCTGAAGCAGGTAGCTCCCGACAAGCGCGACCACCGAATAGTCCCTGTACCTGCGGTAAACGTTTCGGAAATACAGCGCCCTCTCCGCTGGAATATTTCCCTGGTAGCTGCCGTCGGTCGCCGTCGCCTCGTTGTGTATCCGTTTGTACCTTTTGTAGTTCTTGCTGTTCAGCGCGTAGAAATGATAGGAACCGATCATCATTCCCCAATAGATCGGAATCTTCCAATATTCACCGTTGTACGCCTGCCCAAGTCCCGGAAGGAGAATTGAATATATCGTCGCCTTTCCCGGCTGGTTCTTCACATCTCTCTTATAGTTGACGACTCCGTCCATCAAGGTCGCCCAATAGATTAGCCCGGCGCTGGCGAACATATATGTGGCCATATCCCTGGAACGGGTGTCCAGATCAAACTCCATATTCGGGTCAAGCGCCATAGCGATGTCATAGCCCTTCTTGGAGTGCCTGTACTTGCTGTTGTAGTGGATTCCCAGTCCAAGGGTCGTTCCGATGCCGCCGTAGATAATCGGCAGCTTCCAGTACTGCTTGTTGTAGATCTGCTCGGATCCAATGAACACTGTCGAGCCGGCGAACATCGTGCCGATCCTGAGTGTCGTGTCCTTGTGGCTGACGCCTCTGAAAAATTCCCGGAATGACCACATCTTGTCCACGGAATCCCTCGCCGATGTCGTGTCGTTAGGGTTGTTGTAGGTCTGGTTGAACGCCTCTTCCCTGAACTGCGCTTTCGCGCCCGTGGAAA
>CAVCRL010000197.1:0-4869 GCA_963604455.1 Lachnospiraceae bacterium
ATGGCAAGGAAGCCAAGGGAGAAGCTGCCGATGGTGTGCGAGACATTCCACACGCTCATCTTGAAGCTTCGTTCGTTCTGGCTGAACCAATGCGCCATAATTCTGCCGCAAGGAGGCCAGCCGAAACCGCTCAGCCAACCTACTATCAGCATAAGTGTGAATATGATGGCGGTGTTCACCGCAGTGTTGGTCCCGAACGGGATAAGGCCTGTCAATATCATCGTGAGGGCCGAAAGGACAAGGCCTACGCAGAGGAACTTCCTGGCGTCAGACCTGTCGGAGACGCTTCCCATAATGAATTTCGAGAAGGCGTACGCTATGGAGACCGCAGACATCGCGAGTCCGGCCTTGCCCGCATCGATGATCCCGTCGTGGATCATATCCGGAGCGGCCAAAGACAGGTTCTTGCGTACAAGATAGTAGGCTGCATATCCGAAAAACGCACCCAGAAAGACCTTGGTGCGCATTGCCTTGTAGGTTTTGTCCACCTTGTCCTCTGCGAGAGGTTTACCCGCCTTTGGCGGATCAAGAAAACGTGACATAAATATTTTATCTCCTTATTATAACATTTTAATCTTGCAAATTTATCCATTTTAGCCCTAAAAAGCAAAATTAAGCCTTACATTTCGGTTTAGGTTTACATTTTGGTAATATATCGTGACAGTCGCTTCGACAAGCTCAGCGACCATCGAAGCGATAATACAAAAAAGAGGCTGGCCGGAATCCCGGTCAGCCCCTTTCCTGAAGTTTTCATCGTAAAAAGCACTATCTCTTAGCAAGCTCGGCGTCAACGAAGAACGCTCCGGCCTCGCCGGCTTTCTTGAGCCTCTCCACGATCTCAAGCGCGGAATCCTCCTCCTCAACCTGCTCACGGATGAACCAATTGAGGAATTCTCTGGTCGCCCTGTCGTTCTCGGCCTCGGCCACACCGGCAAGATCGTCAATCAACTTGGAAACGTGTAGCTCGTGCTCGTAAACATTCTCGAACACATCCTGAAGCGATCCCCATCCGTCAGGAACGACATCGATCATTCCGACCTTGACCTCACCGCCACGCTTGATGGCATAGTCAGCGAGTTTGAGGGCGTGCTCCTTCTCCTCGTCAGCCTGCTTGAACATCCAGTTTGCGGAACCGTTCCATCCTTCCTTCTTGAGGTAGAAGGCCATCTGAAGATAAAGATTCGAAGACCACAGCTCAGCGACGATCTGATCGTTGAAAGCCTTAACAAGTTTCTCTGAAATCATAATATTTTGAATTTTTAAAATCAACAAACGAATATGTCGAATGCGAAAAGCGTGCCCGAAACAGCATATTCGCAATTTTAATAATTAAAATTTGATGTAATGGACATATTCCTTCTTGGCAGGGATGAGCGGCTCGGACCTCAAACCCACTTTCTTAAAGTTAATCTCCTTCAAATCAATGCATCTGATTCCTCCGTCGTACATCGACCGGTAGTAGAACCGCAGACCTGACATATCAGTGACACAAGTGCACTGGGTGGCGCTCGGAATGTCAGCCGGCTCCTGCCCCTGCGCGAACTGCGCCCCGATTGGAATCTCCATCGATCCAAGAATATGAAAGGCCGTGAACACGGATCCCTCGGCGTTCGGCTTCTGCGGTGCGGTGTTCTGGAAGAAGGCCGCGCGGACAAACCTTGAAGGCGGAGTGAAATCCCCCGGCAGACCAAGCATCGCGCTTCCTCCACCGAAAGAAGACAGGGACATATTCCCAAGCGTGTGAGGCTCAGTGCGTCCAGGAAGGAGGTTGACATAGTTGTTGAGATTGGTGAGCTGCCAGTCGAACGAAGGCGAGTTGGTCAGCACGCCGAGGATGTTCTCATAGAAAACGCACTTGCCGTCAATGATTTCCAGCACAATCTGGCGGCCGGAAGGCTCAGCGAACCTCCAATGCACGGTCGAAGAGCGAGGATCAAATCCGTGAATATGCACCTTCGCGATCTCGGCCTTGACCTCATCGACTGTGGCGCAACGTCCAAGGATGTAGGAAACCAGCTGGAAATCAGAGATATTCGTCTCATAATTCGCTTCTGAATATTCCTCGTACCTTCCGTAGTCCGGGAAATAGAAGAGGCCGGCGGAGAGTCCTTTCTCGTTCATTCCCTCCATCATAAGTTCGTCCTGGACCACGGCAACGCCGACGTAACCATATTCAGAAGTAAATGAGCGGCCGGTTCCGCCGCCGGGGATGAAGGATTTCCAAGTGTGGCCTCTTGGCACGACAACCCAGCGGCAGTCATTGTCGGATGCGGCCCACTCGATCGTGCGGGCCACGACAGTGCTTCCGTCCTTGGCCTTCAGGGTGATGCCCGTGCAGGCATAGCAGTTCTGGAACGATGCCATCAAGGCCGCTGCGGCCAGAATGATGGCGGTAAGAATCGATAAACGTCTCATAAATTATGTGGTTAAAAATCCGTGAATATGCCTGATCACGAACCGGGCATATTCCCGTAGGTTCACAAAAGGGAACGACCCGCAAATTGCGAGCCGTTCCTGACATATTCATTGAAAATAAAGTATTTATTCTTTCTTCAAGGTGATGCTTGGGTTCTCGGTGGCGGCCCGGTAGCAGCGTCCCGTGACAACCAGCGCGGTGATGGCGAGGACAGCGACAAGTGCGGCGGCGAACACCCAGATGTAGATCGGCACCCTGTAGGCGAATCCGGACAGATACCGGTTCACAATCCACCAGGTCAGCGGTGTGGCTATGATGAAGCAGATCAGCACGATCCTCGCGAACTCCACGTTGAACATCTTCAGGATCTCCCCTATCGTGGCACCGTTCACACGCCTTACGCCGATTTCCTTGCGACGGTATTCAGTCTCGAACATCACGAGTCCGAAGACTCCCATCAGCGAGATGATGATCGCGAGCAGGGTGAAGAGGGTGATCAGGCGGGAGAAATTGGTCTCGGTCTCGTACTGCCCCTGGAGTTTCTTGTCAAAGAGCTGGACATCAACGTCATCCGGATTGACGGTCGGGTCTATCTCAGAAACCGTGGTGGCGATTTTCTTCATAATGGCAGGAATGTCAGCATTCTTCTCGGTGCGCACAAGAAGCGTTGTGAGAGGTCTCCAAGGATGCTTTCCGAAGATGTAAAGTGCCAAAGGCTGTACATCGTTCTTCAATGAGGAGAAATTGAAATCACGGCAGAAACCAGCGACTTCAGCATCTCCCTCATCCATATGCCCCGGCATTTTTTCCTCCAATGTGAACCCGAACTTGTTCTTTGCGGTCTCATTGAATATGAACACTCCGTTCTCGCTCTGCTCGTCGGTCTGGGTGAAGTCACGGCCCTCAACGACCGGAATGCCCATAAACTGCAGGAAGTTCCACGCTACTGGATAGCACTGGAAGCTGATCTGCTCGCCTTTGTACATTCTGCCCCAGCCCATACGGCTTGTCCTTACGAGGTCGCCATCAGCCCAGGTAATATCCTTGATCTGAGGATCTTCCATCAATTTGGAGCGCAGGGCCTCAGCGGAATTCGCGACAGTACGGTTCACGTTGGCAGTGATGAGTTCCTCACGGTCAAAGCCCATATCGTGGCTGAGCATATACTTTCTCTGGAGTCCCACGAATGTGGCGCAGATGATCAGCGAGATGGAGATCAGGAACTGCAAGCCGACAAGCAAGTACCTGAACACACGGCCCTTGGCACTTGAGGCGAACGATCCCTTGAGGGCAAGCGCCGGCGAGAAGGAAGTGATGTAGAAAGCAGGATAAAGACTCGCCACGACGGCGAAGAAAAGCCCAAGAATGATTGTGAATATGCCCACGGAGATATTCGTTCCGAACGCCGTGGAGCAGGTGATGAGGTTCGCCGCCGTGGAGGTCTGGAACAGCATCACGACAGCCGCAGCCAAAGCCAACGAGATGACTATCAGGGAGACTGCCTCCATTACACAGTCCACGATCAGGCTTGCCCTTGAGGCTCCGAGAACTTTCCTTGTGTTGACCGAGTGAACGCGCACCGGGACAAGGGCGAAGAAGAAGTTCACGAAGTTGATGAACGCGATGATGATGACCAGAAAAGCGATGGCAAGCAGGGTGTAAGTGGTTGATTTGTTGCCGTTCGCGCCATTGCGGTTCGCTATGGTCTGGTCGAAATAGGTTTCGGTCAGAGGAATGAGATGAACCTTTGTCCGCTTTATGGACTCTGCCTTTTCCTCGTCACTGGCGTCGGAGTCCCCGCCGATCAAGTCCACCATCACCTTGCAGGCGGCGGCCTCAAGGTCGTCCTTGGACACTCCTTCCTTGGCCTTGAAGTAATAAGGATAACTCCATTCGCTCCAGCTGTTTATGGATTGGTCTCCGATCGGGCAAATCGCCTCGAAACTGGAAAGGTCTGAGTTCACCGGCATATCCTTGTAGATCGCCACGACATTCGCATCGTGATAAGTTCCGGACTGCCAGTCCCTTACCATAAAATGTCCTCCGACTCCGACACCGTACTTCTTAGCCGCGGACTCGCTGAAGGCATAGTCCCAGACACCGACGTAATTGTCCCACGAGCCTTCCGCCAGCTCGAATCCGAAGACATCGAGCGTGCCTTTGTTCATCGAAGACAACTTGATCGAAACGCTTGGATCGGACAGGGTCGGGTTCTTGCCGTCACCGACAATGGTTTCCATCGCCTGTCCGGACAGATAGCCAGTACCTCCCGCCTCGATCTCCGAAATCGAGGTTATCATCTGCTCGAACGGCGGCCGGTTCAGCCAGACCATATACTTTCCTTCCGTGTACCAGTCCGGCAACGACACGCAATAGATCCGCTCCGCATCCTTCACCTCTTTATTATAGGTCAGGTCGTGATGCACCTGCACCAGAATGATGTACAGCGCCGC
>CAVCRL010000198.1:0-4821 GCA_963604455.1 Lachnospiraceae bacterium
CCTTCCTCGCCGGATTCCGCGAGCCGGAACTCTACACCACCACCGCCGGCACCTCCAAGGCCGAGATCGCCAAAACAAAGGCATAATGGAAGCGGTCATCCTCGAATGCGGCGACTTCCCTAAAAAGGAATATCCCCGCGAGCTTCTCCGCAGAGCGGATGTGATAATCTGCTGCGACAGGGCGTTGGACACCTTTCTCCGGCACCGGGACAAGATATTCAAAGACCTAAGGGATCCGGATGCGATCATCGGGGATATGGATTCCATCTCGCCGAAACATCTCAAGGAATATTCCCGCATCGCCGTAAAAGAGGATGAGCAAGAGACCAACGACCAGAGCAAGGCGTTCCGCTACCTGTTGAAGCATTGGCCTGAAGTCAAGACCGTACATATTCTTGGAGCGACTGGCAAGCGTGAGGCCCACACCCTCGGCAACCTTGGACAGATTATGGAATATGCCCGGCTTTACGGAGCCAGCGGTAATCCTGAGGACGGAAAAGTCTATGTCGATGCGGTGTCCGACTACTCGACGGCTTTCGCGTTGACAGACTCCTGCGAGCTTTTTGTCGGCGAAGGGAGGGCCGTATCCATATTCAGTCCCGACAATTCTTTGAATATCAGGTCCGAGGGATTGGTATGGCAAACCAGTGGCGTAGTTTTCGACAACTGGTGGCAAGCCACCCTAAACCGGGCTTCGGCCGATGTTGTCAAGCTGACGTTCTCGCACAAGTCAATGGCGTTGGTGATTCTGGATTAATATCATTTCAGAATTTTTCTTTATCTTTACGGAACATTTTGGCTTATAAACACTATGCTCCGAAAAATTAGAATCACTCTGGCGGCGATCTGCTTCGTTGCGGTCACGCTGCTGTTTCTGGACTTCACCGGAACACTTCATCTTTGGTTCGGCTGGCTGGCCAAGATCCAGTTCCTGCCGGCTGTCCTGGCCCTCAACTTCGTTGTCATCGCCATTCTGCTGGTGCTGACACTGCTTTTCGGCAGAATCTACTGCTCAGTGATCTGCCCGTTGGGCGTATTCCAGGACTGCGTGTCCAACCTCAGTTCCAGAAGAAAAGGCAAGAAGGCAAGGTTCTCATATTCAAAGGAAATCAAATGGCTGCGCTACGGGGTGCTGGTGCTGTTCGTGATCGCGCTGGTCGCCGGGCTCAACTCGCTGGTGGCGCTTCTGGCTCCGTACAGCGCTTACGGTAGAATGGTGCAGAGTCTGCTTGCGCCGGTTTGGCAGTGGGGCAACAACCTGCTTGCTTGGATCGCCGAGAGGCAGGACAGCTATGCCTTTGTGACCAAGGAGGTTTGGTTGAAGAGTCTGCCGACCTTGATCGTGGCGGCGGTGACATTCATTGTCGTGGTGGTCCTCGCCTGGAGGAACGGCAGAACTTATTGCAACACAATCTGTCCGGTGGGAACCACGCTGAGTTTCTTCTCAAGATTCGCGATGTTCCGCCCGGTGATCGACAAGTCAAAGTGCAAGAGCTGCCACGCCTGTGAAAGAAAGTGCAAGGCGGCCTGCATCGATGTTGACAACCATAAGATAGACTATAGCAGGTGCGTCGATTGCTTTGACTGCATTGATTCTTGCAGGCTCGGAGCGCTCAAGTACCGGTTCGCCTGGGGAAGTACGGCATCTCCGGTCGCTGAGCCTTGCCGAATCACAAGCTCACCAACCATCGAAGCGACTGATAATGGTCGAAGAGCCTTCATAATAGGCGGAGCCGCTGTCATCGGAGGATCACTTTTGTCTGCCATTCCGATGAGGGCCGAAAATGAGGAGATCAAGGACAAGAAGCGTGACGGCGGATTCGCCGAGGTGCTTCCAAAGAAAGCCCCGAACAGAAAAACGCCTATCACGCCGTTCGGCTCCGAGAGCGTGGAGAAGTTCTATAAGCACTGTACGGCCTGCCAGCTCTGTGTGACCGTCTGCCCGAACAATGTTCTCAGACCATCCTCCAGACTTGAGCACCTGATGCAGCCGGAAATGTCTTTCGAGAAGGGCTACTGCCGTCCGGAGTGCGTGAAATGCTCCGAGGTATGCCCTGCGGGGGCGATCCTGAGAATCAACCCGGAGGAGAAAACCGAATGGAAGGTCGGCACTGCCGGCGTGGATTATGATCTCTGCGTCGTGAACCGTGACGGAGTAAGTTGCGGAAACTGTGCTCGTCACTGCCCTGTAGGAGCGATCAGAATGGTCAAGAAAAATCCTGAGGACGAGAAGAGTCCAAGAATCCCATCGGTCAACGAGGAGAAGTGCATCGGCTGCGGAGCGTGCGAGAATCTCTGCCCGTCCCGCCCGATCAGCGCCATCACCGTCAATGGGTACAGTGTTCATCATAATGTGTAACCGGTCTTTGAGACAAGCCTTCTGAAGAAACATATTCAGAAAAAGCGGTCTCAACAAATTCCATGAATATGAAAGAGAATATTAACAGAAGAGAATTTCTCAAACGGGCCGGTGCCGGGACAGCGGCCGTGGGAGCCGTTGCTCTTGCAGGAGCGTGCGCCCCTAAGAAAACAGCCGAGGCCATCCTTGACGGTGATTCCGGTGAAGACGTGCTGGAGAACGGAAAGATGGAGATGCGTGAGAATCCGGGCAACGGGGATATGGTTTCCCTGCTGGGCTACGGATGTATGCGCTTCACGATGAAGAAGGACGAGAACGGTAAGGATATCGTGGATCAGGAGAACGCCAACAAACTGATTGACTATGCCTTGGCTAATGGAGTGAACTACTACGACACATCCCCGGTCTATCTCCAGGGACTTTCCGAGGAGGCTGTCGGCAACGCCCTCAGCAGGCATCCGAGGAACTCCTACTACATCGCCACGAAGCTGTCCAACTTCAGCGATCATTCCAGAGCCGCGTCACTGAAACTGTACAACGATTCGTTCAGATACCTCCAGACAGACTATCTGGACTATTACCTGCTTCACGCCCTCGGCCGTGGAGGCATTGAAGCCTTCGATGAGAGGTTCGTGAACAACGGAATGATGGATCTGCTTCAGGCTGACCGGGAAAAAGGCAAGATCCGTCAGCTCGGGCTGTCCTTCCACGGCAACCAGCAGCAGTTCGATGAGCTACTGAAACTGCACGACAAGTACCACTGGGATTTCGTGCAGATCCAGATGAACTATTTCGACTGGAAACACGCTGACGGCCAGCGCAATGTCAACGCTGAGTACCTGTACGACGAACTGGACAAGAGGGAAATCCCCATCGTGATTATGGAGCCTCTTCAGGGTGGCCGCCTGGCAAACCCGGCGGAGAGCGTTGTGAACAGGCTCAAGGAGCGTGACCCGAAAGCCTCGCTCGCCTCCTGGGCGTTCAGGTTTGTGGGCTCGTACCCGAGAATCCTTACGGTGCTGAGCGGAATGGTCTATCAGGAGCATCTTGAGGACAATCTGCGCACATTCAAGGACTTCAAGTACCTGACAGATGATGAGAAGGAGTTCCTCGGCACCGAGATCGCCGGCATAATGGCCAGTTTCCCGACCATCAACTGCAACGACTGCAAGTACTGTATGCCTTGCCCTTACGGAGTCGATATTCCGGGAATATTCAAGCACTACAACGAATGCGTCAACGAGGGCGAGATCGCCCAGAGCACCGAGCAGGAGAATTACCGCAAGCTGCGCCGGGCCTATCTCGTAAGCTACGACCGGGCCATCCCGTCCGTCCGCCAGGCCAGCCACTGCATCGGTTGCAAACAGTGCATCGAGCACTGCCCTCAAAGCATCTCCATTCCTCGTGAGCTCCGACGCATCGAGGCCTACGTAGAGAAGCTCAAGCGCAACACGCTTTAAAAATATTTGCCACAGACGCTGAATATTCAAAGGTTTTGATTATCTTTGCAGTCCGCAACTAAAAATGCGGACCATTGGAGAGATGCTCGAGTGGCTGAAGAGGCACGCCTGGAAAGCGTGTGGCCTCCTAAAGGGGCTCGCGAGTTCGAATCTCGCTCTCTCCGCGAATTTAACGGCTTTGCAGAACATTCCGCAAGGCCGTTTTTGTATTGTGTTTGTGCCAAGTCACTTCGACAGGCTCAGTGACCAGTTTACCTTATCCGCAAAGAAATAGTTCGTAAAAACGACTTAGGTCGCTGAGTTTGCCGAAACGACGGAGGGGCACCTAAACGAAAAAGGAACCCGCGATCCGCGGATTCCAATACCAATAATAAATGAAAACGAAATCGATTCTTTGATTACTCAACTTTCACAGAGATCTCTCCGGTCTTGCCGTCCTTATCGGTTACGGTGACTGTGGCGGTTCCAGCCTTGACACCCTTTACGGTGATGGCGGACTCATTCACGGTGGCGGTCGCTACGGCCTCATCGGCAACCTTCACAGTGTACGGAGCGGTACCAGTCTTAACGGTAACGACCTCCTCTTTCTCAACACCCACAGTGACCTCGGTCTTGTCAAACTCCAATTTCTCAGCAGCGGCCTTGACCTCAACGGTGAACGAACCGATTGCCTTGTTGTTGTCGGCAACAGAGATTGTGGCTGTTCCGGCGGCGACACCTGTCACGGTGATCTTCTCTTTGTCAACCGCTACAGTGGCGATTTTCTCATCGCTGGACTTGACGGTGAAAGGCTGCGTGCCGTTCTTCACTGTAACATCAACGGTCTTGCCAACCTCAACCTCTGCCTTGGCGACGCTGAAAGTAAGAGGATCCGGAGTCTTGTTGTCATCTGGGTCACAGGAGGTGAACACGAACGAGCCGAGGCAAAGAGCTGCCATCACAACTGAACTGATAAAACTTTTCATTAGTTTAAATCTTTAATTGTTAATAATAGTTTAAGTA
>CAVCRL010000199.1:0-4816 GCA_963604455.1 Lachnospiraceae bacterium
GCATAGTGCCGACTCCGGCCCTTTTGAACGCGGCCTGAAGGCCGGTCACTCCCTCCGGAGTGACATCTCCGAGCGCGGTCTCGCAAGCCGAAAGAGTCAGAAACTTCGTGCCGCTAAGGTCAAGTTCCGCGATCTCTTCGGATAGCAATATCCCATCCTCAACCTTATCCGGGACCGGTTCTCCAAGCCACGCCTTCTGGCCGCCGGCAAGCACAAGACCGCTCCTGACAAACGGACCGCTCCCGCTTCCCTGCAAGAGGAGTGACTCATAATACCAACTGTCACTCTCACGCCCCTTGTCATAGTAGAACCCGTGAGTGGCAAGATGCAGAATCAGCGGCGAATTTCCGGACAAACTCTTGAACGATTCCTCGGTACCATCCATCCCTTTCATGGTTTTGACCGGATGACCATAGGACGAAAGGATTGCCGACACATCTTCCACCTCCTTCCCGCTGCCCGGGAGAGCTGCCCAACCAGCCCTGTCGATGCCATCCAATCCCCTAAGCGTATGAGGATTTCCCCAATATCGGGCACTACGTTCCAACATTTCCGACTCAGTCATCTCGTACTGCAAGCCACCGTACAGGACAGCGTCAAAGTTTTTATCAGGAATCGAAGCCCTGCACACCTCCCTGGTGGAAGATACCCTGTGGGTGGAATAATCCATTGCGACCATCCTTTTCCCATCACTGGCCAGATCCAGAGCGAACATATTCAAAAGCCCGTCTGGAGAATAGATTATGGAACATCCTTTCGGAATATGGTGGAGTAGGGGCTGCCAGACCAGGTTGAACAAGGTTTTGGAGCCAATGCTGTACAGACTTGACTGAGGGGTTTCCAACGCTGCCTTAAGTTCATCCTCTCCACAAAGGTGAATCCTCAATGGTTTAGCGGAAGAATGAGACAGAAGCAAGGCATCATATTCAGCATCCTTGCCGTCACCAGGCTCGACCCTCAGGAACTCAATGGCATATTCTCCTTTATCCAGGAATTTCGCAACATCTGAATATGTACACGAAAGCATCATATGCTGGTCATAAAACGGAGCTCCCCTACCACGCGAATTATTTTCCTTCGTAGAATCACGTCCTGGAAATTTGTCCGACACGATAGTGTTGGTGCACCCCTTGATGAACAAAGCCGCGTCATAGGCCCAAGCAGGATCCGGATTGGCATACAATAACGTGAACATCTGGCCATAAAGCTCCATCAACCAAGTCTGGCGCTCCGTGTCCATAGCGTCATAAGCATTGAGAATCCGTTCCGCGACGCCCCTGAACGCCTCATTGAGGTAGTCCGCATAAAGAGGATCCCCCATCAGTTTAGCCGCCTTGGCCAGCCGCCACATCTGTAGCGGATAGGACAACATCGATTTATAGGCGATCAGACCGCAAGAAAAGCGGATTTTACGGTATATGTTCTCAGGAGTCGAATCATAAAGATTCTCTTTGCTGTAAATATCCAGAGGGAATGCCAGACTATAGAACACCAGCGCATAGTCCGGCTTTCCTGCGTCAACCATTTCATCTCCAAAAATCACGAACGGATTTCTGGCATATCTGCGTTCATCCAACGAATAATACAAAGACAACAAAATTCTCTTTCCTGTGTCCATCGCAAAGTTGTAAGCCTTGAGGCTGTATCTGGCCAGACTGTCTGTCCCTGTCATAAAACCGATGTAGCCCAATTCGGTCTGCATAATCATAGTTTTGTCCGTGTCAGGATGATCACGTTCCAGATCACGAACATAGTCCAACATCAACGGAATAATCTCTCTCATTTCATCCTTATCCGGAGTGTAAGATTTGTTATCCAACCGTTCAAGATATGCCGCAACGGCAGGCGGAGCATCATCAAATCTGAAAGAACACATCCGTTTGGTCTCCTCCATCAGTGAATTCACATCACTCAGCAATCCTTCTATACGGTATAATTCCCCGAACTCGCTGTACGTCATACTCTCCTGCCCCGAAGCCGACAGCGATGCGACCATCAAAGTGATGAATATGCACAAAAGTTTTCTCATAACAGGCACTTCATTAATTTCACACGTCACCAGCAAAATTAGGTAAAATTTCACCAATTCCAGTTTACCGATCGGAAAATCCGGCATTAATCATAAAAGTTAGTTTAATCAAAACCCTTTAGTACATAACAATTTATAAAATTATAATATTATGAAAAAGATTTGTTTAATCATTGTTGCCGTAGTCGCAACACTGTTTATGTGTAGTGCAGCATCTACTTTTATGTCTGACTCAAAAGTCACTATAACTTATAATTCTATGAGTTACACTACTTCCTTAACCTCCGCAAAAATTGTTTATGATGCTCTTCCAAAAGATTTGAGAGATCAAATCAGAGAAGCTTTTGTAGAAATTGATATTAATGATTGGATTGTAGGTACAATTACAAAAGGTAACTATCAAGGAGTCAGTTACTGTTATGATGGAAATGTAGAAACTCTTACTATGAAGTATGATAAATTTAGCATAAAGGCCACAAATATTAATAAGGGAAATATTGCGGATATTTTTGATTTAAATTGTGATTAACAAAAAAGGAGAGGTTATTCCTCTCCTTTTACGTTCTCCGCCTTACTTGTCACCAAAATCAATCGTGAAGCCCGTGACAGCTAAGCAATTCGTGCACAACAAGTTAAGTAGCCACCTTTGGTACAACCCTGCTAAAGGCAACTTGCCAAGCCCCTCATTTTCAGAACGATGCCCGCCACGCATTTTCCACAACAGAGATGTATGTATACGTTATTCTCGTTCTTTATATGGAGCAGATTCGGATTGTCAGAAGAATCTTGTCCGGTTTCCGCAAATCCGAAATCGTATCAAGATTCTGAAACAGCCGTTTGAACAACTTTTCCATAAATTCTCAATGTTGGTCGCCAGCAAACATACGTGTATTTTGCAAAATACACAAACAGTCCAGAAATGTATTTTACAAAATGCAGAGCATTCGTGTCCACTACCGCAAGCACCATCTTATTTTCCATTCCGAGCCAGCGTAATCTTCTCATTAATCTCGTCAAGAGTCATCTCAGGGAACTGACCGGACTCCGCCATAGCACGAAGTTCTTTGAAAGCCTTCAGGCCATCAGAGGTAGACCCCGTCTTGTCTCCTCGTATCTCAAAAGGGATTTTTCCTCGTTGAACCACAGCCCTGGCAAACACATTCATAGCCGTATTGGCACTCATCCCGAACTGGGAACAAAGCGCATCAAAAGAAGACTTGAGACTAGCGTCCATCCTAACCGTCATTGAAACTTGAGCCATAATCACTAATATTTTATACGAATATAACAAATTAATTCAATATGCGATAAATTTAATGCATAATGACGCAATTAAGTCAGATTTTCAGTCATTTGATTATTCTTGGATAGACACATTTCCCTCATTTTTTCCGCTAATTGACAAGCAGGTAGAATATGTCGCACATCAGACAAAGTCCTTTATGGCAACTCTTGAAGGTAATCTGCAAAAAGCAGTTAGAGAGCGAATACTTGCGATAAACGAGCAGTGCAAGTAAAAAGGACTTTATCGTTCCTTGCTTTTCTCATTATCGTAATACGAATATAATCATCGTCGTGACACCGATAGGAAAGAAACGGTTCTATGATCGTTATAAAAGCGGTTATCTTGAAAACGTTTCGCACGGGAGGTATCGGAAGAAATAGAATTACACAAAGTCCCAATCTTCAATAACTTTTCATAAATTTGCAAGGACAAAGGAGACGACGATTATGACTATTGCCGAAATACAGGAACTCATCCGCAGGGATGAAACAAGGACTCTCGAACTTAAGAAGACCACGGGAGAACTTAAAGATGCTATGCGCACGGCTTGTGCCTTCCTCAACACTGACGGGGGCTTCATTATCTTCGGGATAGCCCCGACTTCTCTTAAAATCTTAGGACAGGATGTCACGGATGCCACAAGGAGGGAAATCGCTCAGGCGTTGTCCGGGATAGAGCCCGCCATAGACATCAAACCGGAATATGTCGATGTTCCTGAATCAAACGACAAACAATTGATTGTCCTGCATTTTGACAGATGGAACTTGGGCGACAGGCCATTTACATACGACAGCCGACCTTACCTAAGGGCCGAGAGTACTACACGGGTAATGTCTCGCGATATGTTTGAAAGTCGGCTGAAGGCCTACAAACCAATGAATTTCTTTTGGGAGTTACAGGAAGCTGTAGGTGTAGAGCTGTCCGACCTTGATGAAAACAGAATCAGTGACGGGATTCGAGCTGGTGTTAATGGTGGTCGCTTGAACTCCAGTGCGTTGAACGAGCCACAGATAAATGTCCTCAACAAACTTAAGCTGATAGAGAACGGCAGACCGAATAACGCCGCAGTCGTATTGTTCGCACAAGAAACGCATTACTACACCCAGTTGAAAATCAGACTTGCCCGATTTGCCGGCATCAACAAGAATGAGTTTATCGACAACCAGCAGGTAAGCGGCAATTTCTTTGACATTCTTGATGCTGCCATCGCATTCTGCTTCAAGCACCTCAACCTGAGTGGAAAAATTGAGGGATTGCGAAGGGAAGAAAAGCTTGAGATACCGATTGTCGCTCTGCGTGAAGCCATTATAAACAGCCTGGCGCATCGTGATTATGAAAATCGTGGGACATCCACAGGACTGGCGATTTACGATGACCGAGTCGAGATTGAGAACCCGGGAAAGCTTCCGCACGAGTTATCACCGGAAACGATACTTCAGTCTCACGATTCATTCCCGTACAATCCGATAATCGCTCAAGCACTATACAAGATGACCTATTTG
>CAVCRL010000200.1:0-4812 GCA_963604455.1 Lachnospiraceae bacterium
CGACAGCACGAGTTGAGAGTCCCCATACTGGTCCGTAGTCACCGAATTTTCCAACTTCGTTTGCCGTTACCGTTTTTGCTGACGGGTCAAGGCATAGTAAGCGGCGGTGGCAGGTGAAGAATCTGTCGCCCTCGAAATTGAGCTCAATCTGACGTTCGCGAAGAATATACTTGCGCTGTGCGTCCTTGTCACCGGCGATCTCTGGATATGTGTCGAATATGCTCGGTAGGCCTGCTCTCTGGCGGATCAGATCCCAGTACTTCTTGATGTCTGGGTTGGACGGGTCATATTCATTCAATGCTTCCACATAGTCGAGAAGAATCTCTCCATATCGAATATGTACCGTAACATAGTTTTTAGAGAATGTAAGGTTTGAAAAGTCTCCGGGGATGATTCTTTTGTGTGTGAGGAAACCGCTGTGAGGATAGTAGGTAAGGTTTGCATTATTGGACATTCCTGTGTAGTAAAGTTCAAGTCTGCCCCAACCGTCCTGCTGATCCTCGCGGTTGTTGAACGCATTCATCCATTCTTTGTCTGAAGGGTAGAATATTTGAACTCTATGGTTGTAGTTGATTGATGCATAGAAACGAGGCTCGCGGTTCGCAAACATATTCCAATCACCCTTTGAATGTCCCCAGCTGTCGAGCTTCTTCAGGTCGTCGATGAGACCTTTCCTGCCGTCTTCTGTTGACTCGTCAAATTTTGGTTGTCCGTCTGTGATCGGATTGTAGTGCTCGCCGTTAGAAGTGGCGAATCCTTCCTCAACATATCCTGATAGAGGATCCTCTATTCCGCGTCCGTTGTTCATATAAAAAGCGTCCACGAGGCGCAGGGTCGGGGCTGTTCCTCCGTTGAATTTTTGCTTCCCGTTGGATGGCAGAGTGTGGTACATATATCCGTACCGTGAAGGATAGTCGTTCCAAGCACTTCTGGCGATCTGAACTGTTCCCAGGATGATTTCTTCGTTCCACCCTGTCATCTCGATGTTGTAGTAGGCCTTATAAGGATTGTAGTCTGGCGAGTTGACATCGTTCTTTTCTCCATAGTAGAGGCCAAGTCCAGTTTCGGTGTGATGATTCTCCGCAAGATCAATTACTGATTTGGCCGCTTCTGCTGCTCTCTTCCATTTGTCCTCATTGTAAGATCCCGCAACAAGAGGATTTCCGTCCTTGTCGCGCAGAAGTGAGTAGTAGTCGGAGTTTCCGTTCCATTGTGGAGATGCGGCTAGCAGAAGAGCTTGTGCTTTGACTGCATTGCAAGCCACTTTGGTTGCTCGCCCTTTGTCTGACTGGTAGGAATATGGAAGTAGTTCGTACGCTTTGTCCATACATTCGACAACATAGTCAATGCAATCATCGAATGTCGCCCTTTGCATATTCCCGAAATCAGCGGATGAAGGGAGTTCTTCCTTAAGAAGTATGACTGGCCCATATTGGCGGATAAGCAGGAAGTAATAGTAGCCTCTGAGGAATATGGCCTCGCCAGTGTACCTCGTTTTGAGATCGTTGGCCAATTCGGCGCAGCGTCCCACGTTGTTTTCGAACTTGAAGCTTGCTCTGATGGCCTTGTAATATGTTTCCCAAATGTTGTTGGTTGGGGTCGTTGGGTCCCAACTGCCTTCGTTCAACTGGATGAACGGACTCCAAGGAAGGTCGCACTCATCTGACAAACCGTACCATAGACCGTTCCAATCGGACTCGACGCAATTCTTGTTAGGCATCACGGCATAGATGTTTGTCAGATATGAGAGAACCTCGTTGCGGTTGCTCCAGACCATATCTTCTGTTTTCATATCATCAGGCATCTTGTCGAGGAAGTTGCATCCAGCCAGAAGGAACGCCGAAGTGATCAGTATAAGAGATTTTTTCATTGCTTTCATCGTTTAGAATGTGAACCTTACGCCAAAGTTGAACTTGCGTGTAAGAGGATACCTGCTGCCGTCACTTGAGCCGGTCTCCGGATCCCACATATCCCAAGCAGAATGCATCCATAGATTGCTGCCCACGAAGTAGATTCTGAAAGCCTGGCAGCCCCAATTCTTGAGCCAGTCACCTTTGAATGTGTATCCGGCCTCGACATCGGACAGGCGGATAAGACTTCCGTCGTAGATTGTCTTTGAGGATGTCTTTTGGTTGTTCGTGTTGGCATATTCAGTCAGCCTTGGATAAAATGCGTTTGGATCAGGATTCTCGGGAGACCAGCGGTCGAGGGCTTTCTCGAATAGGTTGCCTTGCTTGACTCCTCTGTAGAATGGGAAGAACGCTCCTCCCAGATAGTATGAAACGTTTGCCTGTCCCCTGAAGAAGACCCCAAGATCAAGGCCCTTCCACATTACTTGGGCTCCAAAACCATAGTTGATCTCCGGCACATTCGCATAACCTATTGCCACTTCATCGTGAACATCGACAACTCCATCTTTGTTATAGTCTAGGTACTTGACATCACCTGGGGCGAGCGGCTGTTCGAATTGTTTAGGACTGAGGTCGATTTCGTCTTGGTCGGCGAAGTAACCAATGGCTATGTAGCCGTATCTTTGGTTGAGGCGGCGCCCAGTCTTTCTTCGCCAACTGTCCGTGGGGGCTTCGTCGTTTTCAATCACCTTGTTTCTGGCGAAAGAGAAGTTCCCATAGATCCTGTATCCGACCTGTCCGATATGGTGATTTAGCTCTCCGGTGAACTCAAATCCTTGATTGTTTAGAACACCCATATTGGCGAGAGGAAGTTTGTTAAGACCGGAGACACCTGGTATTGTATTCCTTTGGATAAGGATGTCCCATCTGTGTTCGAAGAAATAATCGAGGTCGAATGAGAGGAGGGAGTTGAAGAGTTTGATCTCAAGACCGATGTCTTTTTTGAGGCCTTTTTCCCAGGTCAGGTTCTCTATCCCTTCCTGGTCTTCACCTATGCCATTGAACCAGTTTGCGGAATCTCCGAATCTGTACCCACCAAGGCCACTTCCCCAAGTGGAAAGATATGCGAAACGTCCGGACGCCAGTGCGTCTGAACCGACAAGACCCATAGAAGCCCTCAGTTTGAGGTGGTTCACGTAAGGCTTGATGTTGGCCCAGTAAGGCTCGTTGGAGACAAGATAACCGACAGCTCCCGCAGGGAAGAATCCGAAGCGGTGCCCCTTCGCGAAGTTCTCAGATCCGTTGTAACCTGCGTTGAACTCGACGAAATAACGGTCATCGTACGAATATGTCGTACGGAAGGCGAGTCCCTGCTTGCGGTAAGGCAGTGAGTACATCGCCGAGCCAGCGGAGAGATTGACGTAGTTGCGCTGATAGTACATCGTCATCGCTCCCACGCGGTGCTTTCCGGAGAAGTTCCTTTCGTAGTTCACCTGTGCCTTGAGCTCATCGGCCCTGTTTCCGCTGTTTGAAGAGCTGAAGTTAAGGAACTCGTCACCGACATAGGTCTGGGTTACCTTATAGAGGCCGGTTTCGTCATCAACTCCAATGATTGCGTAGCGAGATGAATATTTTCCTCTGGACTGTATAGAGGTTATGTTGAAGTCGTAAGAGAATGACACGTTTGCGCTCAATCCCTTAGTGATCATTTCAAGGTTTTGCTTGACGATGATCTGAGACATAATCTGCGTCTGGTAGGTCTTGTTGTAGCCGGAACCGAAAAGGCGCTCTGCTGGGTTGTTCGTGTTGTTCCCTGTTGATCCACCCCACGCCCATTTGATGTTTCCGTTCTCATCGTAGCCAATAGGTACACGAACCGGAGTAGAGATAGGGTCGAGGTTGTAGGCCATCGTGAACAATTGTGAGGCCTGAGCCTGATAGTTGTTGTTGGCCGTGATAGGTCTCGGCTGGTGCGAGTCTGTCATATTCGCTCCTATCTCAAGGGACAGCACCGTGGATTTGGTGATGTTCATATCTATGTTGGAGCGGAAGTTATACCTCTTCACGTGGATGTTCGTGCTGTAGTCTGTGTCGGGGTTTGTGTAGAGGTTACCATTGTCCCTGATGTAGGCCGCTGTCACATAGTATCTTGCGCGCTCTCCACCACCACGGATGCTCAGTGAGGCCTGCTCATTGTTGGACCATCTGGTGAACAACTCATCGAACCAGTTGACATTAGGGTACATAAACGGATCGGTCCTTGCCTCTGTCTTGGCGATCTGCTCGTCCGTGAAGACTTGCCTGCCGCTCGCCTCGTTGTAAAGACGCATATAGTTCGCACCGTCCAAAAGCTTAGGCATATTCGTAAGCTCGGAGATACCACCCTCGATCTTCACGTCGATCTGCGGCTTCTGGGCGACACCCTTCCTGGTGGTCACAAGAACGACACCGTTCGCCGCGCGCACACCGTAAACCGCTGTCGCTGAGGCATCCTTGAGGATGGAAATCGTCTCGATCTCCTCGATGGCAAGGTTGGACATCTCTCGCTCGACACCGTCCACGAGGATAAGCGGAGCGCTTGAGTTCAAAGAAGAAATTCCTCTGATCCAGAACTCGGCGTTGTCCATACCTGGCTCACCGGTTCTCTGGACGACGACCGCTCCGGCCACCTTTCCAGCCAAAGCGTTGGTCAGGTTTCTCTGAGGAATCTCCAGTTCAGTGTTGGCCACAGAGGAAATCGCTCCGATCACGGAAGCTTTTCTCTGGTGACCCATACCGACGACAACCGCCTGATCCAGCTCTGTCGCGTCGTCCTGAAGGAAGATGTTAAGTTCCAGGGATTTCGGAACGGTCACGATTTGGGTCTTATAACCCATACTGCTGACCTCCAGTTTGACTCCCGGTCCTGAGACCTCGATTGAGTAGTAACCATTGATGTCGGTCATAGTTCCGGTCTGGGTCC
>CAVCRL010000201.1:0-4750 GCA_963604455.1 Lachnospiraceae bacterium
GAAGAAGCGCCAGATTTCGGAGCAGGTGTCCATATCCTTGTCGGACCAGGAATGGTCGCCGCCTTCGACTTTGTAGAGCCAGACTTCGGTGGGTCTGCCGCCTTTCACCGCCGGCTTGCCGGCCTTGAACTGATAGAGGGTGACTTGGTTACGGCCCTCACGGCGAGGAAGTTCGGTGACATATTCCTCGGTGCAGCCGTTGACGGCGATGATTCTGCTGACCGCCGCATGGACCGGAATATATGCTCCCCAGCCACCTTTGTTCTCTGGGTCGCCGAGCCATTCGGAGACTCTGTCCTCCGTTCCGTGGACCTCCATAAAAGGAAGCGGATGCTTGTAGGAATATTCAGTCTCCATCCAGTTGAACTGCAGTCCGGCGATCGAGGCCATAGCCTTGAAGGCCTTCGGAGCGCGCATCGCGATCAGGTAGATGATGTCGCCGCCGTTGGACATTCCGGTGAGGAAAGTGTTCTTTGGACTGAGATCGAACCTCTTCTGGAGCTCTTTGGAAAGGGCTATGAGGAACTTAACATCGTCGGTCTTCATCCCTTCCTGGGAAGGATAGCAGACATTCCAGCCCGGTTTCCCTTTCGGATCCTTTATTCCTTGAGGATAGCAGACGGCGAATCCGTTCTCGTCGGCGACATCCATCATCGCTTTCTTTCCCTTGAGGGCCGAGCCACCGTAGCCGTGCAGGACTATCACGAGCGGAGCCCCGGCCTTCAGCCCTTCCGGACGGTAGAGGTAATATTCCCGCTCAAGTCCTTGATTCTTCATTGTGTAACGCTCGCACCGTTCCTTTACTGAATATTCCTGTGCCGGGCTTTCGCTGGAAGATAAGGACGCTTCGACGGGCTCAGCGTCCGCATAATTGTTCCCGACAACACTGCCAATAGCCAGGAACGCCGCGATGATCGTGGATGATAACATATTGAATGATTGGCTTTTAATGAATATCCTCCCGTCGAATATGGCGGGAGGATAATGTTTATTATTCTGATTTACAAATCGTTAGTCTCCACGCACTATTTGTTCTCGGCAGCCTCTACTGCCTTGAAATAGCGGTAAGAGTTAACCTTGAGTTCACCGGCGGCCGGCTCGTCAAGCACAACGATTCCGTCCTCGTGCAGCTGAAGGGCTGAGAGGGTTACATAGTGGCTGACGCAGCCCTCGATGGCCTCTCTCACAACTCTTGCCTTCTTGCTTCCGAAAGCGAGGATGAGAACCTCCTTGGCTCCGCAGACTGTGGCGACACCGACTGACATCGCGCGTTTAGGAACCAGGTTCACATCACCACCGAAGAAACGTGAGTTGACCTCGATGGTGTCCTGGGTCAAGGTCACGACCCTTGTCCTGGAGTTGATGGAAGAGAACGGCTCGTTGAAGGCGAGGTGTCCGTCCTCGCCGACTCCGCCGAGGAACAGGTCGATTCCGCCAGCCTCCACGATCGCTTTCTCGTAGTCCTCGCACTCCTTGTCAAGGTCGGCGGCGTTGCCGTTGAGGATGTGGATGTTGCCTGCAGGAATGTCGATCTTGTCGAACAGGTTCTTGTGCATAAAACTATGGTAGCTCTCAGGGTGGTTCTCAGCGATCCCGACATATTCATCCATATTGAAGGTGATGACATTCTTGAACGAGATCTCTCCGGCGGCGCACATTCTCGCGAGCTCGGCGTAGGTGTCCAGAGGGGTCGAGCCGGTAGGCAGTCCGAGTACGAACGGCTTGTCGGTCTTCTCGGCCTTGGCTTTGATGGCGGCCGCGATGTGATGGGCTGCCCAGAGGGAACCTTCCTTCTTTGTGTCTCTGATGATTACTTTCATTGTGATATTCTTTTAATATGTTATTTCAATCTCAGGAAAACCTCGATGGCTTGATATTCAGCCATTCCGAGTTCGTCGTAAAGCCTTGCGGTGTTCTGCGTGCGCTCCTCGGCCCTCTGCCAGAACTCCCTCGGGTCGTCGCCAGGGAACGGGACGATGTCCTTCTGGGAAAGGTGGCGGAAGATGGCGTGGCGTTTCTCGATGAGCTCGTCCGGGCTGAGCGGAACGGCCATATCGACTCTCCAGAGCTCCCACTCCATCCAGGCTCCTCTGTAGAGCCAGATCGTGGTGTCGTTCAGCCAGTCGTTGCCTTCCTCCTTGAGCTGCTCGATGGCCTCAAGGGCGGCCTCGGTGCAGACCCTGTGCGTTCCGTGAGGGTCGGCAAGGTCTCCGGCCATGTAGATCTGGTCAGGGTGGATCCTGACGATCAGTTCCTTGATGATGTCAAGGTCTTTCTGTGTGCGAGGCAGTTTCGTCACTCCGCCGGACTCGTAGAACGGCAGGTTGAGGAAGTGGACGTTGGTCTTGTCGTTGAGGCCGAAGCTTCTGTCGGCACCTCTGGCCTCGCTGCGGCGGATGGCCGCCTTGATGGCGAGGAGCTCCTTAGGCTCAGGCTCGCCCGGCTTCTTGGAATCGATGATCTTCTTTACCTCATCGAACTTGTCGGCGAATCCGAGCTGGTAGGCCGCGTCCATATGCTGAAGCACAACGTCATCGTGCACTGCCAGGTCACCGGAGGTCTCGTAGGCCACGTGCACGTCGTGTCCCTGATGCACGAGACGGATGAATGTGCCTCCCATAGAGATCACGTCATCGTCCGGGTGAGGGGAGAAGATCAGGACCTTCTTAGGGAACGGAGTTGACTTGACAGGCCTTGTGGTGTCGTCAGCGTCAGGCTTTCCGCCCGGCCATCCTGTGATGGTGTGCTGGAAGTCATTGAAAACGTCTATGTTGATCTTGTCGAACGGCCCGTAGAGTTCGATGAGCTCTCCGAGGGAGTTCTCGAAATAGTCCTGCTGCTTCAGTTTGAGGATTGGCTTGTGAACCTTCTGGCAGAGCCATACGACGGCCTTGCGGATCAGGTTAGGTGTCCACTGGCAAGGACCGACCATCCAAGGGGCGACGAGTCTGGTCAGCATAGAGGCTGACATCTCGTCAGTATAGAATGTGATGTTGTCGTGCTCCTGAAGCCAGGTCGCAGGGCAGGCCGGATCGATGTCGCCCTCCACAACTTTCTTTACCACAGCCGCCTTGTCCTCGCCCCAAGCCATAAGGATGATCCTGCGGGCGCTCATCATCGTGCCGATGCCCATCGTGATGGCGGTCTTAGGGGTGACGGAGATGTCGCCGTTGAAATTGCGGGCCTGTCTCTTTCTGGACTGGTATGAGAGCGGAACTGTGCGTGTGCGGCTCTTCTCTGACGAGCCGGCCTCGTTGAATCCGATCTGGCCGCCTTCGCCGACACCGATCACAAGCAGGTCGAGACCTCTGGCAATCTTGTCAAACTCGGCGCAATAGTCAGAAACCTCTTCCTTTGAGACTGTTCCGTCAGGAATATGGATGTTCTCCTTTTTGACATCCACTTTGTCGAGGAATTCGGCGTGGAGCCTGTGGTTGCGGCTCTGGACGGAGTCGCTGCCGCAAGGATAATATTCATCAATGGAGAACACCTCGACATTGGCGAAGGAGACCTTGCCTTCCTTGAACTGCTCTGTCAGGTTGCTGTAGAGGGACACCGGTGTGGTTCCGGTCGTGAGGCCAAGCTTGAAAGGCCGCGGCAGGGCCGCTCTTTCGTGGTCTTTGATGGCTTTGACGATGATGTCGGCCACGCAGTCGCTTCCAAGCGTGGCGTCATCGAAAATCTCGGTGGTGATCTTCTCGTAGGAGTGGAGAATGCTCTTTGGCAGGTTCTCCTCAATCAAGCCACCATCCTTTGGTAAAGAAAAGTGCTTCATTTTGTTGAGCTTAAAAATTTCGTTAAATATGATATGTTTCGCCAGCCCGTTTCCGGACCAAAAGCTCTATGTCTTTTCCGCGGATCAACCGGCCGCGGACACCGTGCCAAATCACTACAATTTAGATGCCGCGACACTGAATGTGTCACCGTGCTCCAAATCGCCATATTCAAGCCCGCGCTTCAGCCAGGTGTAGCGCTGCTTCGCCGTCCCGTGTGTGAAGGATTCCGTCACCACATAGCCTTGTGCCTTCTTCTGGAGGTAGTCGTCCCCGATCTTCGAGGCACAGTTCAGCGCGTTTTCTATGTCACCTTTTTCCAGGGACTTATACTTCTTGTCGTCATTCATCGCCCAGACTCCGGCGTAGTAGTCGGCCTGAAGCTCCAGCCTGACGCTGATGGCGTTCGCCTCGGTTTTGCTGACGCGGTTCATCTTCTGGTGAGCCTGCCCGAGCGTGCCGAGAAGGTACTGGACGTGATGCCCCACCTCGTGGGCGATGACGTAAGCGTAGGCCAGGTCGCCGTCCGCTCCGATCTGCCGCTTCATCGAGGTGAAGAAGCTGAGGTCGATATAGACGCTCTGGTCGGCGGAACAGTAGAACGGCCCTACCGATGAGTTGGCGGCCCCGCACCCGGAAGTGGTTGATCCTGAATATAACACCATCTTCGGCGGGTCATATTCATAGCCATACTTCGCGAATATGGCGGTCCAGACATCCTCAGTTCCGGCGAGGACTTTCTTCGCGAACGATGCAAGTTCCTGCTCCTCGGCGGAGAACTCCACCTGCCCGTCCGTCTGTTCGGTGCCTTGGATTGAGGACACTCCCTCCAGCACGGACGAAGGATCCCCTCCGAGCAGCATCACAATCAGCGCGATGACGATGGTTCCGCCCAGACCCACTCCGGCCTTGGCTCCCCGTCCCATTCCTCTTCTGTCATCCACATTCGTGCTTTCGCGTCTTCCGTCAAGATTCAT
>CAVCRL010000202.1:0-4722 GCA_963604455.1 Lachnospiraceae bacterium
TCCAGCTATGTTTCCGGCCAGGTCATCCACTGCTGCGGCGCGATGAACTGCTAACGGAGTTTCTCCTCAGTCTTGGCCTGAAATTTGGCGACATCAATCACAAAGCGCTCATGGGTGCCCTCACCTATGAGCCCTTTTTCGTCATAAGCCGCGACCTTGAAGACAATCCGGCGGCGGTCTATCTCCACGATCTCGCTTTCGCACCACACTTTCAGTCCAACAGGCGTGGATGAAACGTGGGACACATTCACATTAGTGCCCACTGTCTCCTGTCCTTCTTCAAGGTAAGGTTTTACACTTAGTCTGCTTGTGCGCTCCATGAGGGCGATCATCATCGGGGTGGCGAACACCCTGACAGTGCCGCTGCCGATGTGGCTGGCGGTAAGTTCCTCCGTCACGATCTCCTCCTGACGGCCTTTGATTCCGAGTTCTAGCATATACGTTCCTTTTAATGCGATTGACAAATTTACGAATAGTAGGTCACTTCGGCAAGATCGGGGACGGGATATCTTAAGAGGGATATATACAAAAAAAATGAGCGTCGACGCATCGCGCGTGGACTCTCACTCTAACCACATAATTAATAACACTAAAACTAATAACCAATAGGTTGATCGGGGAGAGAACCTCCTTGCTCAACCCGAGTGCAAAGGTACAGCTTTTTTTTATACTTGCAAACATTTTTTAATATTTTTTGCAAAAATTTTCGAATATTCCGACTTAACCGTTTTATTTCCAATCCTATAAACAATAAGGAAAATTTTAATCGGTTTTAATAGACACACGATATACGGCACGAGGCGTACATCTCACAAGGACATACGGGACTTAAAACGTTTATCCTTACGATTTGTAACCGAATCGTAACACATCTTACATTCCGACACAGGCCAAAGCGGCGACACTGATCCGGACGGGCGGCGGAAAAACGCCCCTCAACGCCCTGTGGCAGGAATGAAGCGTCGCACCGGTAGTGAAAACATCGTCCACCAGAAGGATGTGTGAATATTCAGGGACAGCCTTCAGCCGCCTTATCCTGAACGCGCCCTCGACATTGTGCGCCTTGCCCTCGACCGAGAGCCGGGTCTGGGTGCGGGTGCGTCTGGCTCTGCACAGGATGTCCGTACGCATCTCCGCTCCAAGGTCTCTTGCCAGGACCTCAGCGATGATCTCGGCCTGATTGTGACCTCGGGACCAGCGGCGGGTCCAATGAAGCGGGACCGGGATCACGGCATCCACATCGGAGTAAATCGGCGACGCGGCCATCTCCCGGCCGAGCATAGAGGCGAAATAACGCCCGGCGGCATAGTCGGAATGGTATTTCAGTCTCTGGGTGATCAGCCTGTAGCCGGTCTGTGAGCGGTAAAAGAACAAGGATGTCGCGCAGGCATATTCCTCAAAACCTCCGGTCGCGTCCAGATCCCGCTGGATCAAGGAGTTGAATCTGTCGGCAAGTTGGTTGTGCGGCATATTCGAGAAATATGTCCGTGGCAGGTCGGCAAGGCATCCGATGCAGAGGTGGCGCTCCCTTAGGGCCAAAGGCCGCCCGCAGACGATGCACTCACGGGGCATAACGAGATCTCCAAGGGCAGTGAGGACATCACAAAAAGTAACGTTTCTTATCATAGTTCACAGTTCCTGTCCCGCAATTATAGGGAACAAAAACGTAAATTTTGATAAGAAACGTAAAAAGGTTCGGGTTTTACCCCCTGATTTTCCGCATTCAGGTCACTTCGACAGGCTCAGTGACCACACTGATCAATCCTGCCCCAGGGTCTTGACCGGATTCTTGGTCGCGGCGCTGTAGGTTTGTCCGACGACGGAGAGGAATGAGATCAGAAGCGAGATCAGGGCCGCAAGCACAATCGCCCACCAAGGGAAGGCGATCTTGGTGTAGAATGCCTGAAGGTAATTTGTGATGCCCCACACGGCGAACGGAACCGCAATGATGACCGCGGCCACACTCATAATCATAAACGACTTGGACAAAGTCCAGACAGCCGAGCTGACTTCCGCGCCGAAGACCTTGCGGACAGCGATCTGACGGCTCTGCTGCTCAGTGAAATAGAGCGACATCGCGAACAGGCCGAGAGCCGAAATCAGGATGGCCATAATCATAAACGAAATCACGAGAAGCATCGTGTTCTTGGTACCCTTCAGATCATCTACCAATTTATCGTCAAGATAGAACATCTCCATATCCGTAGGAATGCCTATGGTCTCCTTCGCGAATTCCTTGCAGACATCCTTGACCGCGGCCATAGCCTCGGAACGGTCACCTGTTATCTTAAGAAGCTGAATGAAGGCATAATCATAATTCTCGTCTATGATCCTTATGGAGTTCCGCTCATTTTCCATCGGCTCGAAGAGAGCGTTGTTGGCGCGGAAATCCGGGATGACGCCACAGATTTCATATTCACCCTTGGTGTAACTTCCGCCAGCGTAAGGATGCTCCGCCGTCACACCAAGGTCCCTCTTGGAAGTCTCCGTCAGAAGCACTTTTGGTGAAGAGAGTTCGCTGTACTTCTCCAAGACCTTGATACCCAGAATCCTAAGCGAAGTGGTGTCCAGCTGGGCCATACGCATCCAGCCTATCAACTGATTGTCTTCACCGTGAAGGCCATTCGCTCCGCAGGATATCGGAGAAGTAATTCCAAGGCCCGCGTCAACCACCTGAGGCAAAGCCTTCAACCTGTCGCGGAGCGCATCCTGAGGCCCTCTCCTATAGCCTACATATTGGGAAGCGACCTGAATGATGTCTTTTGTCTCATAACCGACAGGAAGGTTCACGAGATAGCTCACCTGAGCTGTCATCGCGATGGCCATTGTGATAAGGATGGTGCTGAACACGGTCTGAAGCACGATGAACACCTTGCCGAATATCATCTTGTTCTTGAAACGGAACTCACCTTTCACGACATCAATCGGCTTGAAGCGTGAGACAAGCATCGCAGGGAGCAGAGCAGAGACCACGGAGATGACAACCAACGCCAGAACAGCCCAAAGCGCGGTGGTAAAGTCAGGTGTCAGCACAATGTCGGCACTCAAAATCTTGTCAAACAACGGTTTGCATAAATATGCCAGCAGACAGCCCACGATGAAGCACCCGGCCGTAAAAGCAAATGACTCAGCGACATACCTCACCACTATATTCCTTGAACTTTCGCCAAGCAACCTTCTGGTCGCCATTTCCTTGGCGCGCTTTCCCGTCTGCGCGACAGTCAGATTGATGTAATTGAATATGGCTGATATCAGCAGCACCAGAGCCACCACGAACAGCAGATCAACCTGTTTCCTGTCCCCTGTCCTTAAACAACTCCAAGCATCAAAACCCGAGAAATAGACTTTGTCCAGTCTCGTCACGCTTGCCCCCCACAGAAAGGCGTTATTGGAATTGTCAGCCTTATAGTAATTCCAATACCCCATGTACTTTTTCAGGAGATCATCCCGCACCTTTTCCACATCAGTACCTTCGTCAAGACGAACGATCGGAATCGTGCTGCCGAAATTGTCCATCCACGCGAACCGCTTCCGCGCGCGTTTGACGCTTGTGAACACATCATACGGTTTAAACACATCAGTCGGTCCGAAATCCTCAACGACTCCGATTACAGTCCACTGATCTTTACCTGCGCTCAATGTCCTGCCTATAGGATCCTCATTTCCAAACACTTTCTTGGCGAACGACTCGGTCAGGATCACCTCGTCCTCGTTCTCCAGAACCCTGTTCCTCTGGCAACCTACAAGGCGGTAGTCAAAAAGATCGAAGAAATTAGTGTCTATCGAAGCCTCTGCCGCCTTATAATAGTCATCGCCGACCATTATGTCCGTCTTGTCCTCATCCACGATCCTGGTCCACGCCTTGATCTCCGGAATTGATGGGAAAAACTCCTCGGAGGTTCCGAGCGTCATTCCGAAAGAGTCCCCCGCCCCGACAACATACAGTTGTTTGGAAAGCGGCTGCTTTGCTCCGACACTGAATTCCGTCCTGGCATACGAAGCCAGCAGAATGACAAATCCCAAGGCCACCGAAAGCCCGAAAACCTCGATGAAGGTGTAAAGCTTGTTCCTCGACAGGAACTTCAAATACGTGCTTGACATCACTGAAATACATTTAAACCACCGTTTCCGCCAAACAAACTTTACGCCAAATTTTCCAACTAATTCTTTATAAATATCTTAACCAACATACCCACTAAGCCGAAGTGTAAAGAAATTTAACACCTACTGTAAAGTTTCTTTACACTTTTTCCGGTTGGTGAACCTGCCGAACCATAAGGACGGTCAAGTCAGATGGAAAAAAGCAAGCATTTCCCCATAACAGGAATGCTTGCTTTTTGCTATCTGTCGAATATGTAATCCCCTGCTAAAAATACGTCGAGTGCGGGAGATTGAGGCTGAGTTGGGTGTCGGATTCGGAGCGGGATTTCTCGTAGGCGATGACGGTGTCGAGATCCGGGTTGACAATCACGTCGAGGTTCCAGATCAGGAGACGGTCGCCGGTCACGATCTCGTTAAAACAATTGGTGATGCCCACTATCGCCGGAATGCCGATGCCTTTGGCCAACACACAAACCTGACCGTCAAGGTCTTCCTCACAGGTGACGATTCCGACAACGTTACGGAAATCTATCAGCGTGGAGTCTGACAGCGACAGCCGCTCGGCGACAAGGACGCTGCCGGGCGGAATGTCCTCGAACGGGTTCCTTTGCCCGCAGTCCC
>CAVCRL010000203.1:0-1204 GCA_963604455.1 Lachnospiraceae bacterium
TTTTTTGCTATTTTTGCACCGCGGATTTGTAAGCGTCTGGAATAGCGTCTGAAGAATCCGGGCTTGGCAGAGCCCGTACTCCACAAGATGATATTCAATTAAAAGTCAAGATTTTATGCAGACGAGACAAATCTCTGGACGGTTGACGTTCACTATCCTTTCAATCAGTCTTTTGACGGTAATGGCCGGGGCGGCGATGGCACCGGCGCTTTGGGCTGTGAAGTCGCATTTCACAGGCAAGCCGGATCTCCTTATCCAATTCATTGTCAGCCTCCCGGCACTTTTCATCATTGTCACCAATCTTTGTTTCCCGCTCTTGTGCAGAATCGCGAAAACAAAGAGTATCGCCGTGGCGGGCCTTGTCTTGTACATCGTCTCCGGCACCGGAGCGTTTTTTCTGGAAGACATCTCGGCGATACTCATCCTGCGAGCCTTGCTGGGCGTGTCCGTAGGAATGATAATGCCGTTGTCAACGGGGCTGCTGTCCTACTATTTCCCGCCCGAAGACCAATCCAGCTTGATGGGACTGTGCGCCGCGATGAACCAGGTCGGGGGAGTGATCGCCACGCTGATCGCCGGAGTGCTGGCCAAAGTCGGATGGAACTATGCCTTCCTTGTATATTCAATGGGACTTTTTGTGCTGGTTCTTGTGCTTCTGTTCCTGCCCAATGAAAGGCTGGATGTTCCCAAAGGTTCCGGAGGCTTCTTCCGCAATCTCAAGAGGTTCTATCCTTCCGTCCTCGGGATGCTGCTACTGATGATCTGCTTTTTCATATTCCCGACAAATTTTTCAGCGGTCTGCGTAAAGACGACAAATTTGGATCCGATAGCGGTGACCATCATTATGGTCGCGCTTGATGTGGTCGCTGCGCTGGTGGGTGTGGTGTTCGGCGGAATGATGAGGTGGTTCAGGCTGTCCGTCAAGTATTTCGCACCGACATTCTTCCTGCTTGGCTACCTTTGCTTCGCGACTTCCCCAAGCCTCCCTTCCCTGCTTGTCGGCTGCCTGTTCATCGGAGTCGCCAACGGCATCGGAGTCCCTTATCTGAACACGATCGCCTCGATCAAGGCCGGTCAAGACGCTGCCACTACGGTGATGCCGCTCCTCTCCGCCGCGCTCTATGCCGGGCAGTTCCTGTCGCCGCTGGTGGCCACCCCGCTCGCCGCCAAATGCTTTCCAAACAATGATTTAGGAATATATTGG
>CAVCRL010000203.1:1560-4710 GCA_963604455.1 Lachnospiraceae bacterium
GGATGACAGCAAAAGAGCGACTTGAACAGGAATATGCCTCATTGGCCGGGAGTGTCGGATTCGATGCGGGAAGCATTGACAGGGGGCGTGTCGGGGATATTGTCCGAGACATCGACAGGATGGCTGTGCTGACCAATAGCGCGCTCGCGATATACGACAACACCCGGATGGAACATATTTATGAGTCGCCCGCGCATAGGGACTGCTTCAGGGGAGAGGGCGGGAACTATGACGGGATAACCATCCATCCCGAGGACTATGAGGCGGTTCTGAAAGATGCCATCGCTTCTACAAAGTTCGTGTTCAAGAACAATCGCAATGCTCTGAATCTAAAGATGATCCGGACATACAGGGCGTTCGCCTACGGCAGGTTCAGGAATATCACGGAGCGGTTCATCCCGTTGGAGACCGATGCGGAAGGAAACATCTGGCTTCTGCTGTGCGCCGTGGATATTTCCGTGGATCAGACTTCTCCGGCTAATGTGAAGTCGATCATTGTCGACAATGGTTCCGATGAAGTCTTTTCGCTTTCCGACAAGTTATATTCATACGACAAGATTCTGTCAGACAGGGAAATGGAGATCCTGAGGCTCATCTCGCAAGGGAAACTGAGCAAGGAAATAGCTGACATTCTGCACATAAGCGTTGCCACGGTCAACACCCACCGCCAGCATATTCTCCAGCATCTCAACGCCGACAATTCCGTGGAGGCCCTGAACCACGCGCGGTCCTTGGGGCTGATCTGACATATTCATTTTATTGCTACTGAATATTTTGAAGCAGGGGACGCCGTGCCAATACTGAAAAATCAGTATTGCCGCAGACGGCGCGTAACCTTACTTTTGCATCAAAATTAAACATAAGATGAAAAAAGTTTTGTTTGCGCTTTTTGCGGTGGCGCTTATTTCAGCTCCCGCGAACCTATCCGCCCAGCCTTCAGTTGAGGCCGGCTATGTTAATTCCGTTCAGAAAATGAAAACTTCCGGCAGCACGGTGTCCGGCACCACCAACGGTGTCTATGTGGGAGCTAACTGGAATCTCGAATTGGGTAAAGTCTTTAGCCTGACTCCGGGCGTGTACTATGAGTTCCTTACCACCAGCGATTACAAGTTCTCTTTCGCCTCGGGTTCGGTTCAGGAGCATTACGCCAACGTTCCGGTTCTCCTTAACGCTGGCGTGAACCTTGGGGACAATGTCCGTCTGTTCGCCTTTGGCGGCCCGACACTCAGCCTCGGCATCGCCGCGTCCATTTCTGTCGATTCCGGGACAGGCAAGGGCGGCAACCGAAAGAAACACAACCTCTATTCGGACGATGACTACAAGCGTTTCGATGTCCTTGCCGGCGGCGGTCTCGGAATAGAGGTGAACCATAATTTCCGCTTCACAGTTGGCTACAACGTCGGCCTGCTGAACCGCACCTCATTGGATGGTGCCACCCTCAAGCGCAACCAATTGAAAATCGGAGCCGCCTTCGTCTTCTGATGACAGACCGGCTTGTCCCCGCATCGTCCCCGCAAGCTTTTCGCGATCGGCCTGTGGGGATGATGTGTTTATTTCATAAGCACGATTTAAAGAAGTTTTGTGAGAAATGACCATAATGTTTTTGATTCTGAACAATAATGTATATATTTGTTCAAGATAATGGACATTATGATATGAAAAGAGAACTCCTTCCTTCGCAGAAACGCCTTCTTCAGACTCTTGGGGAACAGATACGGTATGCCCGGTTGAGACGTGATCTGACTACTGTTCAGATCGCGGAAAGAGCCGGTATTGCCAGGACGACTCTGGTGAAAATCGAGAAGGGTGACGAGGGCGTTGCTTTGGGGCAATATTACAGGGTACTGATAGCTCTTGGACTCGGGAATGACATCACCTTGCTTGCGAAAGATGATGAGCTGGGGCGCAAGCTCCAGGATGCGAAACTGGAAGTAAGGGAAAGAGCGTCAAAGAAATAGCATCAAAGAATATGGGAAAAGACAGGAACATATATGTCTATTACGATGGTGAGCAGGTGGATTTCCCGGTTCTTATGGGCGTTCTGACCAGCACTCACCTGAGAGGAAAGGAGATATTTTCGTTCGAGTTTGACAAAGCTTGGCTGTCTGACCGACGTTTCAGAAGTTTCGACCCTGACCTTCAATTATTTCGAGGAAGGCAATATGCTCCGTTGGGCAAGGATAACTTTGGAATATTCCTGGATTCGGCGCCGGATCGTTGGGGGCGTGTGCTTTTGGAACGCAGAGAGGCGGAACTTGCAAGATTGGAGGGTCGTCAGGTAAGGAATCTTTACGAAACAGATTATCTGTTGGGTGTGTTTGACGGCAGCAGAATGGGAGCGCTCCGATTCAAGTTGGATCCGGACGGTGTTTTTCTTGACAACGATGCGGCTATGGCGACACCGCCTTGGGCTTCTCTGAGGGAATTGGAAGAAGCCTCTCTGAACCTTGAGGACAGCCATATAGCTGGACAGAGTAAATGGCTGCGAATGCTGGTGGCGCCAGGAAGTTCCTTGGGAGGTGCGAGACCGAAGGCAAATGTTCTTGACAAGGATGGTGATTTGTGGATCGCCAAATTTCCCAGCAGGAAAGACAGGCGTGATGTAGGGGCGTGGGAAGCAGTCTGTACGGAACTCGCTAAAAGGTCAGGCATAACTGTGAGTAATTTCAAACTTGAAAGATACAGCGGTGAATATCATACGTTTCTTACCAAAAGGTTCGACAGGACTGATGGAGGGAAACGACGACAGTTCACATCTGCGATGACATTGTTGGGATACAGTGACGGGGAAAATTCAGCCGGGGCAAGCTATCTTGAGATTGCGGAATGGATAGAGAGGAACTGTATGAACGTCTATGACAATCTGTTGGAACTCTTCCGCAGGATCGTATTCAATGTGGCGGTTTCAAATTGTGACGATCATCTTCGCAATCACGGATTCATCTATTCGCCAAAAGGATGGACATTGTCGCCAGCATATGATCTGACCCCTGATCCAGCCGGTTATGGACTCAAATTGAATATAGATGAAACCGACAACTCATTGGATTTCACCCTTATTATGTCAATAGCCCCTTATCTTGGCATAAATGACGAAACCGCAAATCAGATTGTCGGGAATATAAAATCTGTGGTTTCGTCTTGGAGAAC
>CAVCRL010000204.1:0-4707 GCA_963604455.1 Lachnospiraceae bacterium
CGGAACACTACTTGCCGGCGAGGCGGGTGTAGGTGCCGTAACGTACTTTGGCGAATTCCTCGGTGAGGCTCAGGAGTTCCTGGGCTCTGTCTGGGAACAGCTTGTAGAGGGATGCGAAACGAACCTCTCCCTTGAGGAAGTCCTGGAACTTGGTCCAGTCTGGCTCCTTGGAGTCGAGAGTGAACGGATTCTTTCCTTCAGCCTCAAGAGTAGGGTTGTACCTGTAGAGGTGCCAGTAACCGCAGTCAACGGCAAGCTTCTCCTCCTTCTGACTCAGACCCATACCAGCCTTCAGACCGTGGTTGATGCACGGAGCGTAGGCGATGATGAGGGACGGACCATCGTAGGCCTCAGCCTCCTTGATGGCGTTGAGGTACTGTGCAGGGCTTGCACCCATAGCGACCTGAGCGACGTAAACGTAGCCATAGCTCATTGCCATCATACCGAGATCCTTCTTGCGGATCTTCTTGCCTGAGGCGGCGAACTTGGCGATAGCGCCGGCAGGGGTTGACTTGGAGCTCTGTCCACCGGTGTTGGAGTAAACCTCGGTGTCGAGAACGAGGACGTTCACATTCTTGCCTGAGGCGAGGACGTGGTCGAGTCCGCCGTAACCGATGTCGTAGGCCCAACCGTCACCTCCGAAGATCCACTGGCTGCGGGCAGGGATGAAGTGCTTGTAGTCAAGAAGTTTCTTGCAGTTCTCGCACTCTGACTGCTCCATGAGAGGAACGACCTTGTCAGCGACCTCACGGGTGATCTCGCCGTTCTCCTTGTTCTCAAGCCACTGCTTGAACAGAGCCTTGATCTCGTCGGAGCACTTGTCGCACTCGAGAGCGCCGGTCATAAGGTTGGCGACAGTCTCGCGGGCGCGGTCGGAACCGATCTTCATTCCGAGACCGAACTCGGCGTTGTCCTCGAAGAGGGAGTTCTGCCAAGCCGGACCGTGGCCCTGTGCGTTGGTGCAATATGGAGATGCAGGGAATGACGCTCCGTAGATTGAAGAGCAACCCGTGGCGTTGGCGATCATCATCCTGTCACCGAAGAGCTGTGTGATGTTCTTGATGTAAGGGGTCTCACCGCAACCTGCGCAGGCACCGCTGAACTCGAACAGAGGCTGTGCGAACTGGGAGTTCTTGACATTGGCGGCCTTGTTGACAACAGTGTCCTTGTAGCCGACCTTAGTGGCGAGCCAGTTGAAGTTGTCCTGCTCTGAATGCTGGTCGAGGGCGGAAACCATTGTGAGAGCCTTCTCCTTGGCTGGGCAGACATCCACGCAGTTGCCGCAACCTGTACAGTCGTCAACTGAGACAGAAAGGGCGAATGAATATTCCTTCAGAACAGCCTTGCCTTGTGCCTTCTTGAGTCCGGCAGGAGCCTTCTCGGCCTCTTCGGCTGTGAGGAGGAACGGACGGATGGCGGCGTGAGGGCAGACGAACGCGCAGGAGTTGCACTGAATACACTTCTCGGCGTCCCAGCTTGGAACCGTGACGGCCACGCCACGCTTCTCGTAAGCGGAAGTTCCGGCAGGCATTGTACCGTCAGCGTAAGGCAGGAACGCGCTTACAGGGAGTGAGTCTCCGTTCTGGGAGTTCACAACGTCGGCGATGTCCTTGACGAACGCTGGAGCGAGACGGTCCTTGTTAGGGGTCTCGAACTTGGCGGAGATCTTCGCCCACTCGGCAGGGATCGTGACTTCGGTATATTCACCACCTCTGTCAACGGCGGCGTAGTTCATATTCACTACATTCTCACCCTTCTTGCCGTAGCTCTTTACGATGGCGTCCTTCATATATTTGACAGCGTCCTCGTAAGGGATGATGCCGGTGATCTTGAAGAATGCGGACTGGAGGATCGTGTTGGTCCTGTTGCCGAGTCCGATCTCAGCGGCGATCTTGGTGGCGTTGATGATGTAGAGCTTGATCTTCTTCTTGCCGATGACAGCCTTCACGTTGTCAGGGATCCTCTTGATGGTCTCTTCCTCGTCCCAGAGAGAGTTGAGGAGGAGGGTTCCGTTCTCCTTGATGCCCTTGAGCACGTCGTACTTGCTAAGGTATGAAGGAACGTGGCAGGCCACGAAGTCAGGGGTGCTGACAAGATATGGAGCCTTGATAGGGTTGTCTCCGAAGCGGAGGTGAGAGCAGGTGTAGCCGCCGGACTTCTTCGAGTCATAGTCGAAGTAGGCCTGGCAATATTTCTGCGTGTGGCTTCCGATGATCTTGATGGTGTTCTTGTTGGCGCCGACGGTACCGTCAGATCCGAGTCCGTAGAACTTGCACTCGGTGGTGCCTGGCTTCACGATTGAAACCTCGCTCTTGATGGAGAGGGACTTGAAGGTGACATCGTCCACGATTCCGATGGTGAAGTCGTTCTTAGGCTCGTTCTGCTCAAGATTGTCGTAAACGGCGACGATCTGTGCAGGAGTGGTGTCCTTTGAGGAGAGGCCATAGCGTCCGCCGATGATCAGCGGAGAGTTCTGCTGGCCCTGGAACAGAGCCTTCACGTCGAGGTAGAGAGGCTCTCCGAGAGCTCCCGGCTCCTTGGTCCTGTCGAGGACGGCGATTCTCTTCACGCTCTTAGGAAGGACTTTCAGGAAATATTTCTCCGCGAAAGGTCTGTAGAGGTGAACGGTGATGAGACCGTACTTTCTGCCCTTCTTGGCGAGGTAGTCGATTGTCTCCTTGATTGTCTCGGTAACAGAGCCCATAGCGACGATGATGTTCTCGGCGTCGGCGGCTCCGTAATATGTGAACGGACGGTACTCGCGGCCGGTCATCTCGCTGATCTCACCCATATAGCGGGCCACGATGTCAGGAACGGCGTTGTAGTAGTTGTTCCTTGACTCCACGGCCTGGAAGTAAACGTCTCCGTTCTGGGCGGTACCACGTGTGACAGGAGCGTCAGGATTGAGAGCCCTGTCGCGGAAAGCCTTGAGGGACTTCTTGCTGACCATATTCTTGAGCTCTTCCTCATCCAGGGCCTCGATCTTCTGAATCTCGTGTGAAGTACGGAATCCGTCGAAGAAGTGGAGGAAAGGAATGCTGGACTTGATCGCTGAGAGGTGAGCCACAGCGGCGAGGTCCTGGGCCTCCTGGACTGATCCTGAGGCGAGGAGGGCGAAGCCTGTCTGGCGGCATGCCATCACGTCCTGATGGTCTCCGAAGATGGAGAGGGCGTGTGACGCGAGCGCGCGGGCTGAGACGTGGAACACGGCAGGAAGCATTTCTCCGGCGATCTTGTACATATTCGGGATCATAAGGAGAAGACCCTGCGAAGCGGTGTAGGTCGTGGTGAGGACACCGGCCTGGAGGGAGCCGTGCACTGCTCCGGAGGCACCGGCCTCACTTTCCAACTCTGTGACGCTTACGGTCTCGCCCCAGAGGTTCTTTTTTCCGTGGGCAGCCCATTCGTCAATGTTCTCTGCCATCGGAGAGGATGGTGTGATAGGGTAGATGCAGGCGTTCTCGCTGAAAAGATAAGCGACGTTCGCCACGGCAGTGTTACCATCACAAGTGATGAATTTCTTTTCTTTAGCCATATCGTTAACGTTATGTTAATATATTAGATTGTAGTCAAACCTTCGATGGTGATTCCCTCGGTTCCGGCCGAGATTCTCTTCACCAAGCCTTGCAGGACAGTGCCCGGGCCGATCTCCATAAAGTAGTCCGCTCCGTCCGCGAGCATATTCCTGACAGACTGGGTCCATCTCACAGGTGAGGTGAGCTGGGCGAGCAGATTCTTCTTGATGGTCTCAGGGTCGGTGACGGCCTGCGCGGTGACGTTCTGGTAGATCGGGCAGATAGGTGTCACGATCTTGGTCTCCTCGATCGCCTTTCCGAGCTCGACGCGCGCCGGCTCCATAAGAGGGGAGTGGAACGCTCCGCTGACGGCGAGAGGAAGAGCCCTCTTCGCGCCCTCGGCCTTGGCTTTCTCGCAGGCCTGCTCCACTGCGGTCTTCTCGCCGGAGATCACAACCTGTCCGCCACAGTTGTAGTTCGCAGGAATCACGAGGCCTTCGCACGCTGCGCAGATCTCCTCGACCTTCTCGTCAGGAAGCCCTACGATGGCTGCCATTGTCCCCGGCACCTTCTCGCAGCAGAGCTGCATCTGGGTGGCGCGGATATAGACAAGACGAAGGGCATCCTCGAAACTGATGGCTTCCGCGGCGGCAAGTGCGGAAAATTCACCAAGAGAATGCCCTGCGACCATATCAGGCCTGAATCCTTCATAGCACTTCGCCAAAACGACGGAGTGCAGGAATATTGCCGGTTGTGTCACGCGTGTTGCCTTGAGGTCATCCGGCGTGCCCTCAAACATTATGTCAGTGATTCTGAATCCAAGTATGTCATTCGCCTTCTCGAGCAATTCCTTGCCTTTGGCGTTTCCCTCGTAAAGCGCTTTCGCCATACCTGGGAACTGGGAACCCTGACCGGGAAATACGTATGCTTTTTTCATAATACGCAAAAATAAAATTTATTATTGGATTATCCGAATATTTAAGGCTCTTTTATGGGCTTTGAAATAGCTTTTTTTCACGCCCGAAATATCTTTTTGCGAAAGATTCCTTAAAAATTCTTGTTTTAACATTAATTTGTTATTTTTGTAAACTGTTTGCGGCTAACCGCAAGAATGATGCCCCTGTAGTCTAATGGATAGAATTTCGGATTCCGGTTCCGACGATTTGGGTTCGATTCCCAACGGGGGTACAAA
>CAVCRL010000205.1:0-4705 GCA_963604455.1 Lachnospiraceae bacterium
TGATGACCTGCAGTCCGAGTTGGCGCGCCCAGGAGGAGATTGTCGCGTTGTAGTGTTCGTAAGGCGGGATGAAATACGGCGCATCCGTGATGCCGAACTCCCGCAACAGCTTGTAGCTCTTGAATATGTCCTCTTCAAATTCCTGTTTTGTCACCAGAAGGGAGTCTCGGTTGCCCCAAGGTGCGTATAGTAGGTGGCCGTAAGAGTGGCTTCCAACGTAGTGCCCTTCGGAGACAAGCCTTCTGACAACATCAGGGTACATCTCGAAGAACTCTCCCGTGAAGAAGAATCCACCTTTGATGTTGTACTTTCTCAACGTGGAGATTATCCTTTCCGCTCCGTCGGCCTTGTCGGCAGCGGTGAACACAAAGTCTATGTGCTTGACTGACGGGTCGGTTCTGATTATTCCGCCGTCTTGGTAGATGTTATTGTCGGGTTGGGTATTATTGGTGGGGGCGTCGGTGGCAATAGACACCGCGGGCCTGTCGCTTCGCGACCCTATCCGGGCGAATGGCTCGCGGCATCCATTGCCACCGCCGCCTTCGCCCGAAGAACCGAGATTATCATTCATAATGCCTTTGGCGGGAATATTCTTCTCCGTTTGAGAGTTATCTCCAACAAGACCAGTACTTACAGATCCTTCAGCAGCAGATCCATCACTTGCATTTGCTATTTTACCAGCAGAAGCATCAGTTAATTTAGCGGTTCCACCAGCGGAAAGCGCAGCAGCATTTGATTTTGCCGTCCATTCGCCCGGATAGGGTTGCGCAGCAACAGGACGGCAAGGTCCAATGCTGCCGCGCGCCTCCTCCGAACAAACCCGTCCCTCACGCTGATAGTAAGACAGCGGGAAAGTCAGCGAGGCCGTTCCGTCCATTGTCGGCTCGTTGGTGGAATAGTCGTGAGTGCTGTCGTGATAAACCAGATCGCCTGGTTGGAACTCCTCGTAATTGATTCCGCCATCGGTACGGATGCCAAGGAGACTACCGAATATCGTCGCATAGACGGGACCGTCAACCAAACCACCGGTGGTGTTGCCCATCTTGTAATTGATGATGAATGAATGAGGCTGGGTCGGGAATATTCCACCTTTCGGAAGCTCCACAATCATGCTCACACCCCACGGGTTGCAGCCCAGAAGCCAATCACGCAGAGAGCCTTCCATCTCCTGATAGGTCGTGTCACCGGTCAGCTCACGGTAAAGGATGCACTGGGTCAGCATCGCCGAGGTCAGATTGTTCGAGCACCATATTCCCGGAATGCCGAACATAAAAGGATGATTCTTGCCGCGCTCATAGACTCGCTGGATGCCCGAACGGATGTTCCTTATGAACTCCGCCGAGACCTTGCCGCCGAAATTCCTCGCGATGCGGTAATGCCCCATATTCATAAAAGGATACCACTGGTAGTGGCGGGCGCTGTCGGCTCCCATCCAAGGGGTCACCGGCTCGCGGCGGGCATATTCAATGGCCTCCGTCCTGTACTTCTTGTCGCCGGTGCGACGGAACATCTCGTAGGCGGCCAACTCCATATCATCCACCCAGTTATCCTCCTCGTAGATGTAAGGGGAGACCACCGAGGCTGTCTGGCAGACACCGGGTTTGGCTACTCCGGCATCGTAAGCGGCCTGCGCCTTGACACCGATCTTCTCGGCGAACTCTGGGTAGAACGGCTTCAGGATCTCAGCGCCGAGAGCGAAGTCCGAAGCGAACTTTCCAGCCGTGCTGGCCACTCCGGTCGTCTTGTTCTTGTCCCCACGCTTGCCTCGCTGCTGAGGCTCGCCGGAGCAGAACCACACCGGCCTGTATTCGCCTTTCCCCCAACCGTAATCCGCCTGGTCTTTGTTCGGCACACGCATCCCGACGTGATCACGGTCATCCGCGATCTGGTTGTACATCTCACCCGGCTCAGGGTTCATCTTGTCAAGCCATTTGAGGCCCCAGTAAATCTCATCAACGATGTCAGGAATCCCGTTCCGGCCCGGCGTGCCGTCAGCCAGATGGTTGTCCGAGAACGCCTCAGGATTGCTCTGATAGGCGAACATCATCTGATAAATCGCATTGGCTGAGGTGGTTGTGTACTGAAGACAGTCAGAAGCGTCGTGCCAACCTCCGGTCACGTCAAGGAAAGTGCTGTCCTTCTTCGGATCCGGATGCCCTACGATGATTCCGTCCTTTCTGTGGCAGCTGTCCTTAAAGAAAGGATTCCAGCCGCAACGCTGCTGGCGCATATAGTTCAGCACGAAATCAGCCGTGCCGTCATAGACTTTAGGATTTATCGGAAATATATCCGAGCGGGTCTCGCCTCCTGATGACAATACCTTAATATAATAGGCGCCGTCGGCCTTCAAGGCACTGAAATCCAGACGGCAGGTTGTCTTCATCTGCCCAAGCGCCCCCGTCGGTCTCACGGCGTCAGACCTCCAGACAACATCTCCAGTAAAGGCATCAACCAACTCGAAACCATTGACCTGGACAGCCTCATTACTCATAAAGACCGCCACCTTGGTGGCCTCCGGCAGATAGCCTATCTGGTTGATTCTGATCCAAGATCCGGCGAAAGCCTGGACGGCGGCCAAAGCCAGGAGCGCGATGGAAACTAATCTTTTCATTATCCTGTGGTTTATGCGATTCTTTTCAAAAAATTAATGAATATATTCTTAAAGACGCAAATTTAGGAAAATTAGCCGTCCAAAATGTAGAAAATGCTTACTTTTGCGTAAATAGAACTGCATAATGGAATATTCCAATATAAGAATAGGCAACGGCTACGATGTCCACGCCCTCAAGGAAGGGCTGCCGATGTGGCTCTGTGGAATCAAAATCGAAAGCGAAACCGGCTTTGTGGCGCATTCGGACGGAGACGTGGCGATACACGCTCTCTGCGACGCCCTTTTGGGGGCGGCCACGCTCGGGGACATCGGGCTGCATTTCCCGGACAACGACGACAGATGGAAAGGCATTGACAGCAAGCTGCTTCTGAAAGAGGTGATGTCTATGGTAAGGGCCAAAGGCTACGAGTTCGGCAACGCCGACATCACGATAGCCCTGCAGGCTCCGAAACTGCGCCCGCACATAGACGCAATGCGTTCCAAACTCTCGGAAGTAATTGGAACAGACATCGATAACATCTCGGTAAAAGCCACGACCACCGAACGTCTCGGCTTCGTCGGCAGAAAGGAAGGCTGCGAAGTCTGGGCCACCGTTCTCATATTCAAGGCATAAAAAGGATGAAAAAAGCCCTCACGATAATCTGCGCCGCACTATGTTGCCTCGGCCTGGATGCCCAGATCAATTTTCCTCCTGTGGAGCACTATGCCATCGGGCAAAGTGACATCGACCGGGCGGAGCAACTTCTCTGCACCCCGCTGAAAAGGCCTCTGGAGTACCCGAACCCAAGCAAGGGAGCACAGTGGTTTCCTGACGCAAGCCTCGGACTTTTTATGCACTGGGGCATCCACAGCACACTCGGAGCACAGCCATCGTGGGCGATGATCAACCACTACCGCTACAACGGCGGCTACAAATCCAAGGAACTTTACTATGGGCAGGCGCTGAAGTTCAGCCCGGAGTTCAACGCAGACAAATACCTTCAGGCGGCCAAGGATGCCGGCTTCAACTACGCCGTCCTCACAACCCGCCACCACGACGGCTACTGCCTCTGGCCGTCAAAGTACGGAATCGGCACAAAGCAGTTTATGGGCGGACGTGACCTTGTCAAGGAATATGTCGAAGCGTGCCGCCGGGCGGGTCTCAAGGTGGGACTCTACTACTCACCGCGCGACTGGCTGTACCCGGGGACCTACGACGAGAAGCACTTCGACGCCAACACGAGAGGGCAGATGAAAGGCATCGAAGACCCGGCGGCCAGAGAGAAAGAATATGCCAGAATGCTCGGCTACGTGATGGCACAGATAGAGGAGCTGTTGACCCGCTACGGCAAGATTGACATCCTGTGGCTGGACGGAATGGATATGATCGGAGTCACAGACCACCACAACGATCAGGTCTATGCCTGGATCCGCTCCCTCCAACCGGACATAGTCATCAACGACAGATGGTCCAACATCGTGAATCCGGACAACCCGGACGGCACAAGCGTCCGCCTCGGAGACTTCACGACACCTTTCGAATGCCAGAAACCGACATATTCCCCATCCAAATGGTGGGAGCACTGCCACATCTGGACCTGCGGTGGCGGCGGCTGGGGCTACGACAAGACCGGGACCTTCCGCCCGATGAGCTGGTTCTTTGATGAATATGTCGCCTCGCGTTCGCTGGGTGGCAATTTCCTGCCTAACGCCAGCCCGGACGGCAACGGGGATATGCACCCGAACTTCTACAGGCAGATCGATTCGCTGAAAGCCTGGATGGCCCACAGCGGCGAATCCCTGAGCGGAGCCGGCCCGACACCTGGAACCCGCCTGAGCAACGTTCCGCTCACAACCCGAGGAAAGAAAATCTGGTACGCCCACGTCCTGCCGTCCTTCAAGGGCCAGGTCAGCGTCCTCACCAACAAAAAGCCCAAGTCCGTCACCCTCCTAAGAACCGGTGCCCCAATCATTTATGAATATGCCTGCGGAGCCGTCGTCTTCAAACTCCCCCCTTCCGCCCGCACAAAAACCGATGATGTAATTAAAATAATTTTCTAAATATGAGCCCTTTATCAGTAATAATCACAGTTCTGGCGTACTTCGCCGTGATGT
>CAVCRL010000206.1:0-4684 GCA_963604455.1 Lachnospiraceae bacterium
TTGCTTGGTGTACAAGACTGAAGGATTTGAGGATATCGTCTTGGAAGCCTAAACCCAAGGATATGTATCAAGCCTTTTATCGCTGCAGTAATTTAGAGACATTGAACCTTTCGGGATGGGATATGAGCCAGATTGAAAGAGTTACTGAACTGCTCTATAACTGTGCGTCACTTAAAGAATTGTATTTGGATAACTGGAATCTGAACAATTACACCGGAGGATCATATCCATATCCACAGGTATATGAAGGGAATGTTTTCAGCGGTATCAACTGCCGAAGGCGCGATTTTAATATATACGTCAGAAACTGCAATAAGAAGACCGTGGAAGCAGTGAAAAGATGGGTCAATAACTCGGTGATTGCCCAAGGCGAACCGCTCAAAGATGGTCGTTGCAACATAGTAACAAAATAAAATCACTTAATGAATATAAACACAATGAATATGAAAAAATATATTGCCGCCCTTTTCGGCGCGATTGCCCTTGTGGCGTCCGGTTGCGCGGATTACGACTCTGACATCAAGAACCTTGAGCAGAGGATTGATGAGATCGAGAGCAACCAGATAAAATCGATCGAGTCGCAGATAAAAAACATCAATGAGTCACTTCCGAAATTGGAACAGACCGACAAGGATCTCAAGGGTATGATCACATCTCTTGAGGGTACGGCCGCTGAGCTTGGCAAGTCATTGGCTGACAATTCGAAAAACATCGCCGATGTTAGATCTGACCTTGAGAAGGCTGTGAAAGACCTTCAGGACAGCGACAAGAAGAACAAGGAGGAACTTATCGCGGCTATCAACACCGCCAAGGGTGACATCCTTTCCAACCTTGAGGCCGCCAAGACCGAGATTGAGGGTAAGCTGACCACCATAAACAACACAATCTCGGATCTTCAGAAGAAGGATGCCGAACTTGAGAAGAAGATCGCCGACCTCAAGGAATATGTTGACAAGGAGATCAAAGGCACAAAGGACTGGGCGACCGCTACTTTCGCGACATTGACCCAGTACAACGGCATCGTGGAGCAGATCGCGGGGATCAACTCCGAGATCAACGGCCTTAAGAAATCTCTCACAGACCTTGAGACCCGCCTTACGAACAAGTTTACCGAGGACTTGAACAAGGCTGTCAGTGACCTCAACGGCAAGATCGCTGATGAGGTCTCCGGCCTGAACGAGAGGATTGGCAAAGAGGTGTCCGACATCACCACCGCTTACACCACCGCCATCTCCACCACACGTGACGAGTTGGAGAATGCTTGGACAGCCAATCTGAAGACATCCATTGATGAATTGGAGAAATCTATGAAGTCTTGGGTTAATGATAGACTCACCGCTTACTGGACGATAGAGGAGACCAAAGCTGCTCTTGAGGCTCAGAAGACAGATCTTGAAACCAAACTGGAAGCCCAGAAGGTTCTTCTGAAAGGTCTGATTGACGCCAACACCGGAGATATCACCAAACTGAAAGAGGCTTTGGCGGAGACTGAAAAGAACATCGAGGCCAACACCAAGGCGATCTCGGACTTGGAATCCGATCTGGAAAAGGCGAAAACTGACATCACGGCCGCTTATGAGAAAGCCATCAGTGATGCGATCTCCGCCCTTGAGGGTAGGCTGGACACCAAACTTACGAATGAGATCAAGACAGTCAATGACAAAATTGATCAGATCTTTAACGAGTGGGAGAACCGCATCAAATCCTGTGAGGATCAGGTGAAAGATGCTGTTGACAAGATGAACGAGGCTCTTAAGGAGATGGAAAGCAAGATCCAGTCCGTGACCTATCGCCCTGAATATTCAGACGGTGTGCATAATGTCTATAGGGAGGATAAGGCATTCCGGATGAGGTTTGAGATCCGTCCGTCCGGCTTGGTGTCTAAATTGAACGCGACCAATGTCAAGATGCAGGCCTACATTGATTGGGGAAGAGGCCAATGGAGGACAATTGATCTTACCGTCAAGGAGATCAAGCCGGAATCTAACGGAGTCCTCGCGGTCAAGGCTTCGGCTGAGGCCATCAAGAACTCTTCGGCTACATTCTTTGATGCTGCGTGGTCATATACAACTTATGCTAAGCTTCTCATAGAGGATTCTGCCCAAGGTTGGGAAATCTCCTCCGGCTTCGTTCCTCTTAAAGTCGTGGACGGCCGCCTGGATCCGAAGAAGGAGATCAATGGTCACGAATATGTCGAGATGGGTGACGGCCTGAAATGGGCCACCTGCAACATAGGTGCGTCAACCCCTGAGGAAGCCGGATCGAGATTCGCCTGGGGTGAGACGGAGACGAAATCTGAGTTTTTGAGGGATAATTACAAATGGTACAAGGACGAGAACTACACCAAGTACAATTTTGATGATGGTAAGACCGTTCTTGAACTATCAGATGATGCCGCCAACGTCAACTGGGGAGACTCTTGGCGTACTCCGACCTTGGAGGAGTTCGCTAAGCTATTAAATAAAGATAATTTTGAGTGGAAATATGATGATGAGAAGAAAGGTATGTCAGTTACAAGTAAAATCTCTGGCTATGAAGGGAACAGCATCTTCTTCAAATCTATGGAATCTTACTGGACCTCAACTCGTTGGGGTGAAAAAAATGCAAATATTTTAGTTGTCGGGGAGTCAATGAATTCTCAAGATGGTGCGGCTGTTCAGGTGGGCCTTCAAGAATGGCGCTACAATGGAATTAAGGTACGCCCGGTCTCAAATTAATCCGTGGAGGTTAACACTCTGATTATTAAATAATAAATCAACTCCGCTCCCGCCTGAGGAAACAGGCGAGAGCGGATGTTTTTATGGAATTGATTTGCATTAGTTGTCTTCCACACCTGATCATACGGTAACCTTGGCGCGTATGAAGCGGTAAAGATCCGGGAGTATGAGCACCGGCGAGGTGCAGAGAAGAATCCAGCCCCAGTCGGAAAGCGGAAGAGGGGAGACCTCGAAGAAGGCTCCGAAGCAGTTGACGATAAGGAACTGGCCGATCAGGATGATTCCGGCGACCAATAGACATCCGTAGCAGGCTGATTCCTTGAACCTCTTGCGGTTGAAGAAGAGATCAAGAATATCCTGAAGAACGCTGCCGTTTGTCTTGAAATATCTGGCGTTGAAAAGATTCCAGAACTGGAGCAGCACGAAGGTCGTGAAGAAGACACCCAGCTCATAGCCGGAAAGATGTGCCTTTGTGTGGGCTGAGAACGCTCCACTGAAGAACTCTCCTACAACATTCCAGTGAAGCAGGTCGGCAACAGAGCTGATGTCCATCCGCCAGAGAAGCTGCCAGAGAAGAGCCAGATAGACAAAGAAGAATATTCCCGAAAAGGCTATCCGCTTTCCCATCCGCCGGTCGATGATGTGGCTTTTCTGGTCGCGTGGCTTGTCTTCCATAACCCGGCGGTCAGGCGGCAGTGATGACAGGGCCATCGCGGCGAATGTGTCCATTATCAGGTTCACCCACAGCATCTGAGTGACGGTCAGCGGTGAGTCCAGTCCGATGAACGCGCCAAGGAGCACGATCAGGCAGGCGCAGACGTTTATCGTCATCTGGAACAGGATGAACCTCTTGATATTCAGGTATAACGACCGTCCCCACAGGATGCCTTTGTTGATGCTGGAGAACGAGTTGTCGATGATCGTCACATCGCTGGCTTCCTTTGCCCTCGCCGTGCCGTCACCCATCGAGAGGCCTACCTGAGCCTTTTTCAGAGCGGGAGCGTCGTTCGTTCCGTCGCCGGTGACCGCCACGACCTCGCCCATCTCCTGAAGCAGTGTGACGAGACGGACTTTGTCCTCTGGACGGGCACGGGAGAGAACCCTTAGATTCGGGATCACTTCTTTTTTGAGATATTCATCACTCTTGGCGGCGAACTCGGAACCGGAGATTGTCAGAGGTTTGCTTTCATTGTCGCCGATGATGCCGGCCTGACGGGCTATCTCGCTGGCGGTAAGGGCGTTGTCCCCGGTCACCATAATCACCCTCACTCCGGCGTGACCTGAGCAGGTGTCAATCGCCTGGCGCACATCGTCCCTGATCGGATCGGCGATGCCGACAATGCCGATGAATATGAGCTTGGAGCCTTCCGCTGACATATTCTTGACAGCGAATCCTAAGGTTCGCATTCCTTTTGACTGCCAAGTGGCCAGTGTCGCTAACACGTTTTCCTTGGATGGGCCGCCGTCAATGACATCGGAAGTCTCCAGCAGAAGCTCCGGAGCGCCTTTCACAAAAAGATATTCCTTGCCGGAAACCGGATCAAGCGCTTCGGTGCTCATCTTCTTCCTTTCCGTTGAGAACGCCTCCTGGTTCAGGATTTTGTAGGCGTTCCGGCGCTCGGAATAGTCTATTCCCTTACCGCGAAGCCAGAGCAGCAGCGCTCCTTCCGTCGGGTTGCCGATAGCGCGTGGCTCACCATTCTCTGAAATGTTCAACGCCGCCGTGGAATTCACCGAGATGCAGTCCGCGACAAGGCTTTCATTGACTCTCCAGAACTCGGACTCCACCACGCTCATCCTGTTCTCTGTCAGCGTGCCGGTCTTGTCCGTGCAGATGACAGTCGTCGCCCCGAGAGTCTCGCAGGCGTGAAGCTTGCGCACCAGATTCTTCTCTTTCAGCATCTTTCGCATACTCAGCGCAAGGCTGATCGTCACGCTCATCGGCAGCCCTTCCGGCACCGCCACGA
>CAVCRL010000207.1:0-4684 GCA_963604455.1 Lachnospiraceae bacterium
TCGTGCACGTGATCGACACGAATCCGGATCTTAAGATGGTCGTGAACACGAACAAATGTGTGCTCAATGTGCGTAAGCACGGGCGTAAGCTCCACGTGATCAGCATAATCGACAATCTCGTGAAAGGCGCTTCCGGTCAGGCCGTTGAGAATATGAACCTCATATTCGGCCTTCCTGAAGACACCGGCCTTCACTTGAAAGGAACCAGGTTTTAGTGATTCGAATTTAGGATGGTCACTTCGACAGGCTCAGTGACCACACGCTTCGGTTGCTGAGCTTGTCGAAGCACCGAAGTACCGAAGCACCGAAGTAAAAGACTCGTCCGATTTAACAAAAAGTAACGATAATGAACTTATTCGACGTATATAGCCTCTTTGACGTGACCCCCGTCAAAGCCCAAGGCACCAGAATCTGGGATGACAAGAGGCAGGAATATCTTGACCTCTATGGAGGCCACGCCGTCATCTCGGTTGGTCACTGCCATCCAAAGTACGTGGCCGCCATCACCGATCAGTTGAACAAGATCGGCTTCTACTCCAACAGCGTGAAGAATCCGCTTCAGGTCGAACTGGCCAGAAAGATCGGAGAACTCTCCGGACTGGAGGACTATTCCCTGTTCCTGATCAATTCGGGAGCCGAGGCCAACGAGAACGCCCTCAAGCTGGCCTCTTTCCACACAGGGAAGGACAGGATGATCGCCTTCAAGGGAGCCTTCCACGGAAGGACTTCCGGAGCGGTGGCCGTCACCGACAACCCTAAATATTCAGCGCCTTTCAACTCGCATCACAACGTCACCTTCCTGCCTCTGAATGACATAGAGGCTCTGAAGGCTGAACTGGCCAAAGGTGATGTGGCTGGTGTGATCATCGAAGGCATCCAAGGAGTCGGCGGAATCGTGATTCCGGATGACCAGTTTATGCGTGATCTCCGCACTGTCACCAAGGAGGCCGGCGTTGTGTTGATTCTGGACGAGATTCAGAGCGGTTACGGCCGCAGCGGCAGGTTCTTCGCCCATCAGTGGGCCGGAATCAAACCGGACATCGTCACGATGGCCAAGGGAATGGCGAACGGTTTCCCGATCGGCGGAGTCCTCATCTCGCCTGAGTTCGAGGCCACCAAGGGGATGCTCGGCACGACATTCGGAGGCAATTACCTTGCGATGGCCGCCGCGAACGCCGTCGCCGACATATTCAAAGAAGAGAATCTCGTGGCGAACGCCTTTGAGGTAGGTGAGTATCTTAAGAACTCCATCCCAGTCTCGCCGAGGATCAAGGAAGTCCGTGGCCGCGGTCTGATGATCGGCATCGAATTCAACGAGCCGATCGCGGAGATCAGAGGCCGCCTCCTCTACGAAAAGCACATATTCACAGGCGTTTCCGGCAAGAATATGATCCGCCTTCTTGCCCCGCTCACACTCACCAAGGCGGACGTTGACATATTCATTGACGCTCTAAAGGAAGTATTATGAGAAGTTTTTTTCACGTTGGCGACATAGGCGACCTCGGCAAGGCGCTTGAGGAGGCGAAGCAGGTCAAGGAGACCCCGTTCGCATGGCAGAATCTGGGTAAGAACAAGACCATCATCCTGATCTTTTTCAACAGCAGCCTGCGCACCAGACTGAGCAGCCAGAAAGCGGCTATGAATCTGGGAATGAACTCGATAGTCCTCAATGTCAACGGCGACAGTTGGAAACTTGAGACCGAGATGGGCGTGGTGATGGACGGCGACAAGCCGGAGCATCTGCGCGAGGCGATTCCTGTTATCGGCAGCTACTGCGACATCATCGGAGTCCGCTCGTTCGCCGGCCTGAAGGACAAAGCCTTCGACTACAACGAGACCATTCTCAAGCAGTTCATTGAATATTCCGGGAAACCTGTCATCAGCCTCGAATCGGCCACAGTCCATCCTTGCCAGGCTTTCGCGGACCTCATCACGATCAATGAATATAAAAGTGTGGCCCGTCCGAAGGTGGTCCTTACCTGGGCTCCTCATCCAAGGGCTCTGCCTCAGGCCGTGCCTAACTCTTTCGCTGAATGGATGAACGCCGCCGATGTGGATTTCGTCATCACCCAGCCGGAAGGCTATGAGCTTGACCCTCAATTTGTCGGCAACGCCCGTGTGGAGTACGACCAGATGAAGGCTTTCGAGGGTGCTGACTTTATCTACGCCAAGAACTGGTCCTCCGTCTCACACTACGGCCAGATTCTCAGTCAGGACCGTGCTTGGACCGTCGGTGCGCGTCAGATGGCCGTCACCAACAACGCCTACTTTATGCACTGCCTTCCTGTGCGAAGGAATATGATCGTGACCGACGAGGTGATTGATTCTCCTCGCAGCATCGTGATTCCGGAGGCCGCCAACCGTGTCGTTTCCGCCCAGGTTGTGATGAAGAGGATGCTGGAGGATCTGCAGTAAGGAGGACAACGAATATGATAAAGGATTCATTGAATATTATTAAGGTGGGAGGAGCCATAGTGGAGAACGAAGAGTCTCTCCAGTCCCTCCTGATGTCATTCTCAAGCCTGAAGGGCAGAAAGATTCTCGTGCACGGTGGCGGCAAGATCGCCACTGAGGTGGCCGCCAAACTTGGTGTCGAGACCCAGATGATCGATGGCCGCAGGATCACCAGCGCGGAGATGCTCAAGGTCGTCACGATGGTTTACGGCGGGCTTGTCAACAAGAATCTGGTCGCCCGTATTCAGGCTCTTGGGGTCAACGCCATAGGTCTTACCGGTGCCGATCTCAATCTGATAATGAGCGTGAAACGTCCTGTCCAACCGATCAACTTCGGTTACGTCGGGGATATCAAGTACGTCAACGCCAAGGCTTTGGAGAACCTTCTTGAGTCCGGTGCCGTGCCGGTCCTCGCCCCGTTGACCCACGACAAGGAAGGCTCGATGCTGAACACGAACGCCGACACCATCGCCTCGTCCGTCGCCCAGGCCCTTGCCTCAGTCTATGACGTGACCCTGACATATTGCTCGTCCACCCCCGGCGTGATGAAAGACCTGAACGACCCGTCGAGCGTGATCCCGACAATAACCAGCTCAGATTTCGCCCCGATGGTCGCCGACGGCACCATCTCCGAGGGAATGATACCGAAACTCCAGAACGCCTTCGAGGCCATCAACTCCGGCGTCTCCAGAGTCGTCATCACCTCCGCCTCCGCCCTTTCCTCCGGCACCACCATCATGGCCGACCCCGAGACCGATGACTGAACGATGTCAGTGTGTCTGCCAACTACTTGTTAACTAGTATGATAGGCTTTCGTTATTAGTGTTGTTACGCTATAGGTGAAAGCCTTTTGTAATGATTTCCAGTCTGTTACTCGTCACTCGCTTATTATCAGCAGGTGGCGGGTAAGTGTTTTATATTCAGTGAATATACTTATCTCCATTGACGTGAATCTACCAAAGGAGAAAGGCTAATATATTTATTAATAATGATTTAAAAGATGAGGATTGTATATGCGTTGATTATTAATGAGTTATGCGGGGTGATAGAATCTGGCTGATATCACTTTGCGCAATCTATTGATTTGCAATCTTTTAGATTGGACCCATGAGAGATTTTCAGAGGCCGGAAATTTGGTGGACGTGACCGGGAAGCCGTAACTTTGCACCAGAAAGTTTAACCTTTAAAATTATCGATTATGGAGACAAAGAAAACTTACAAGGCCAATCTTGAGAACAAGAGAACCCTTTTGACGGAAGTCGGGCTGGTGGCTGCGATGGGAATAGTTCTGATGGCGTTCGAGTGGGGAACACCGGAGACCAAGGTCGCCACGCTTACCGGTAACGATGCGGCGTTCATCAGCGATGACATCGAGATTCCGGTGACGATGGAGACTCCGCCTACACCTCCGGCTCCGGCCGTGATTCTCAACGATCTGATAGAGATTCTTCCAGATGACATAAAGATTGATGAGGATCTGGAGTTCAAATCCTTGGATGACAGTCAGATGGAGATTCCTATAATGGATTATATCCCACAAAGTGTCCAGGATGAGGAAGTTGACGAGGCACCGGTGCCGTTCTTCGCTGTTGAGGAAAAGCCGTTGTTCAATGGCGGAGATGCCAACGAGTTCTCCAAATGGGTCAACTCGAACCTCAAGTACCCGTCCATAGCCCAGGCCAATGGTGTCGAAGGACGTGTGACCCTACAGTTCACGGTCAATCCGGACGGATCTGTCAGCAATGTCAAGGTCCTCAGAGGAGTCGATTCCTCCATTGACAATGAAGCCGTCCGTGTGGTCTCGATGTCCCCGAAATGGACTCCGGGTCGCCAGCGTGACAGAGCCGTGAAAGTCACCTACACCTTCCCGGTGATATTCAAGTTAAGGTAGAGATCTATGCAAGTCTGCTTAGGAAATCCTGACGGAGGAACCGTACCTTGCCGTCGGCGAAGCGGACCTTGCAGGAGCCGGTGTCGCTGATCTCAAGGACCTCGCCTTGGCCGAAGATCTTGTGGAACACAGAGTCGCCGACGGTGATGCTGTCGGCCCTGCCCACATCATCGGGAGTCTCGGTTGTCTCGTCAAGATTCTCATTGGCGATCTGCTCCTGCAGCCTGCGCCAAAGCGCCTCGTCCATCTCACCTTCCGTGACGAATAGGTCACGCTTTATCTCGGCGATGAACCTTGACGGCAACTTTTGCTGCTGAGCCTGAACGTCATAGCCTTCGG
>CAVCRL010000208.1:0-4654 GCA_963604455.1 Lachnospiraceae bacterium
TGGACAAACTCCAGGAATTGGCTCCGTCGGTGAACGCCGATCCGGACAAGGTCCTCTGCGTCAAGACTGACGTGACGAAGGAGGATGACTGCCGGAATCTCATCGATTGCACCGTCCGCAAATATGGCCGCATCGACATTCTGGTGAACAACGCCGGAATCTCGATGAGGGCTATGTTCAAGGACTTGGATCTCAGCGTCATCCGCTCGTTGATGGATGTGAATTTCTGGGGCACGGTGCAGTGCACGAAATTCGCTCTGCCTTACCTGCTCCAGAGCAAGGGACAGGTTGTCGGCGTGATTTCGATCGCCGGATTCTCCGCCCTTCCGGCAAGGACAGGATATTCAGCGTCCAAGTACGCCATCCGCGGCTTCCTTGACACAATCCGTATCGAGCATCTCAAGGACGGACTCAATGTGCTCGTCTTCGCTCCCGGCTACACGGACTCAAATGTCCGCAAGGCCGCGCTGACGGCTGACGGCAGCCCTCAGGGTGAGACTCCGCTCAAGGAGGACAAGCTGATGACCGCGGAGAAGTGCGCCGAGTACCTTGCCAAGGGACTGGAAAAGAGAAAGTCCCAGATGATCCTTACAGGACTGGGCAAGATCACCGTGCTGGCCCACAGGCTTTTCCCGCGGTTGACCGACAAGTTGACCTACGGATTCATCGCCAAGGAGGCCGGAAGTCCATTCAAATAGAAATAATATGAAACTACCACGCCTGTCCATAAACTACAGAGTGCTGATCCCTTTGGTCGTGCTGTTTGTGATCCTCACATTGATGTTCCCGAGGACCGCTAAGTTCAGCTATGACTACAGGAAAGGTTCTCCGTGGTCTCACGAGACTCTTATAGCGCAGTTTGATTTCCCGATCCTGAAGACCGAGGAACAGCTCAGGGAGGAAAGGAGCCGGAGCAAGGCGGTGGTGGTTCCGTACTATCGGTACCGTCAGGACATCGTGGACAATTGCCGCAAGGCCGCCGAAGGAATCGATATGGGGGGATATTCATACCTCCGTCCTTTGGTCCTGTCGGCTATGGACGGCATCTATTCCAATGGTGTCGTGGCGGATGAGGGTGTCCGGCTGGACAACAATGCTGATCCGTCCGGCGCCGTCCTGTATGTCCAGAAGGACAAGAGGGCCGGGAAACGGCCAGTCAGCGAGGTGTTCAAGGAGTCGGAGGCCAAGAACCGCCTGCTTTCCGTGGTCTCGGCTAAATATCCTTCAATCAATGCGGATTCGGTCCTGAGGGCTGTCGGAATATACGACTTCATCACCCCGAACCTTGAATATGATCCGAAGACGACCGAGCTTGTGCGTTCGGAGTCTTCCGCCCAGGTCTCGACGACACAGGGCTTTGTGAGCGCCGGACAGCTGATTGTCTCGGAAGGCGAGATCGTCACTGGTGAGATAGCGCAGATGCTGGATTCCTACAGGGTTGAATATGAGAACAGTATGGGCTACGGCGGGCCTCGTTTCCTGTTCTGGCTCGGCAACGCTTTCATAGCGTCTATGCTTGTGCTGATGTTCTTCCTTATGATCTATTTCCTGAACAGCCGGCTGCTTCTGGACCACCACAAGTTCTGGTACTTGATATTCATATTCATCATCGCTTCGATTCTTGCGTTGAGTATCAATAAGTTCGCCCCTAAGTGCCTGTATCTGGTGCCGTTCACTCTGACGGCCCTGTACCTTGAGGCGTTCTTCAAGAACAAGGTGATCTTCCCGATCTGCTGCGTGTCGTTCCTGCCGCTGCTGATCTTCGCCGACAACGGGATCGTACTGTTCGTGATGTTCCTTCTGGCAAGCATTGTGGCTGTGTTCGCGTTCAAGTACTTCAACCAGGGATGGCAGCAGTTCATAATGTCCGGGATAGTATTCCTCACGCTTCTGGTGACATATTTCGGGTTCCGGCTTATCGATATGGTCAACGATGACCCTTACATTGCCGTGCTCTATATGTTCATCGGCTCGATGCTCATCGTGGCCGGCTACCCTCTCATCTACCTTTTCGAGAGGATGTTCAACCTCGTCTCCAGTTCGAGGCTCCGTGAGCTTTGCGACACGAACAACAAGCTTCTCCGCGAATTGGAGCACAAGGCTCCAGGCACTTTCCAACATTCGCTGCAAGTTATGAATATGTGCGATGCGGCCGCCCGTGCCATTGACGCCAACGTGCTGCTGGTCAGGGCCGGAGCTCTTTATCACGACATCGGAAAGATGAAGAATCCTCTCTGTTTCATCGAGAACGAGAGTATGTCTCCGGGCGGGGTGCATTATCACGAGGGGCTCTCTCCGAAGGAAAGCGCGAAGGCCATCATCAAGCACGTCACCGATGGATTGGAGCTTGCCGCCGAGTACAGGCTTCCTGATGTGATCAGGGAGTTTATCCTGACGCATCACGGCACGTCCAACACATCGTATTTCTACAACAAGTACCTTAACGAGGGAGGCGATCCGGATGACGTTTCGGATTTCTTCTACCCTGGCCGCAAGCCACAGACAAAGGAGCAGATCATCCTTATGATTTGTGACACGCTGGAGGCGGCCTCAAGGACATTGAAGGACAATTCCGCGGCCACATTCTCGGTCTTTGTCGAGAACATCGTCGCGTCCAAGATGAAAATCGGCCAGTTTGACGAGGCCGACATCTCAATTAAGGACCTGAATACTGTGAAGGAGACGCTGAAGGCTTACCTTTCACAGATTTACCACGAGAGGGTCGTTTATCCTCAAAGAAAGAATAATTAATTTAAAATAATATTTACAGAATTATGGAAGTAACAAAAAATCAAATCGATGATCTTAACATCGAACTGACCATCGCCCTGAAGGCGGAGGACTATGCCGAGCAGGAGAAGAAAAGACTCTCCGCTTACAGGAGAAACGCTGACTTCAAGGGTTTCCGCAAGGGAATGGTTCCAGCGTCGCTCGTGAAGAAGGTCTATGGCGACCAGGCTCTTTATGAGGCCATCAACGGTGTTGTCTCAGAGCAGCTCGACAAGTTCATCAAGGACAACAATCTGCATATTCTCGGTGAGCCTATCTCCAGCGAGTCCCAGAAGGAGCTTGAGTGGAAGGACGGCAACGATTTCGAGTTCAAGTTCGACCTCGGACTCTCTCCGGAGATCAACATCGATGTTGACAAGGATGACAAACTCCCATATTACAAGATCGAGGTGACCGACAAGGCTAAGGCCGCGATGAAGGAGAGCATCCTCCGTCAGTACGGCCAGCTCGAAGAGGGTGAGGCAGCCGGTGAGGAAGATTATGTTGTGGTTGACTTCAAGCAGGGCGAGAAGGCAGTAGAGGGTGTTTATGTCGCTGTCAGCAAGGTTGAGGGTGACGCGAAGAAGAACTTCCTCGGAGCCAAGGTTGACGCTCAGTTCGACGTCAATGTCAACGAGGCCTTCACCAACGAGACCGACAGGGCTTCTATGCTCAAGATGAAGAAGGAAGAGCTTGCGGCTCTTGATCCGGTCTGGAATGTCACCATCGTGAACGTCAAGACTTTCGTACCTGCCACCGAGTGCCAGGAGACTTACGACAAGGTCTTCGGCAAGGATGCCGTGAAGACAACCGAGGAGTTCGACGCCAAGATCGCCGAGAGGCTTGAGGCCAACTACAAGCAGGAGGCCGACTACAGACTTTCCCAGGATCTGCGCAAGTACCTCGTTGACAAGGCCAACGTGAACGTTCCAGAGGCTTTCCTCAAGAGATGGCTCTATGAGAACAACAAGGAGAAGTTCTCCAAGGAAGAGGTCGAGAAGGAGTTCGACGGATTCCTCGGCGACTTCCGCTGGCAGCTTGTCAGAGGCTCCCTGATGAAGAAGTTCGAGCTCAAGGTCGAGGACAAGGACATGCTTGAGGCCGCCAAGGCTTATGCTGCCTACCAGTACGCCATGTACGGAATGGGCAACGTTCCTGAGGAGCTTCTCACCGATGCCGCCGCCCAGATGCTCAAGGACGAGAGGCAGATGCGCAACATCGAGGAGAACGTCGAGAACGAGAAGGTGATCGCCGCCGTCAAGGAGAAGATCACCCTCCAGAACAAGAAGATCTCCGAGGAGAAATTCCGCGAGCTTAAGTAATCATGGACAAGGAGTTTCAGAAATATGCGACCAAGGGCCTTGGACTTAGTTCCATGACCCTTGACCGCTATCAGAGGGCCACGGACGCCTACATCAATCCGACCATCATCGAGGAAAGGAAACTGAATGTGGCCTCTATGGACGTGTTCAGCCGCCTGATGATGGACAGGATAATATTCCTTGGCGTTCCGATTGACGATGATGTGGCGAACATCATCCAGGCTCAGCTTCTGTTCCTTGCGTCCACTGACTCCACCGCTGACATCTCCCTGTACATCAACACTCCCGGAGGTCAGGTGACTTCCGGTCTGGCCATTTATGACACAATGCAGCTCGTGGAGCCTGATGTGGCCACGATCTGTACCGGAATGGCCGCTTCGATGGGCTCAGTCCTGCTTTGCGCCGGCGAGAAGGGCAAACGTTCATGTCTGCCTCACTCCAGGGTGCTGATCCATCAGCCGCTCGGCGGGGCGCAGGGACAAGCCGCTGACATCATGATCGCCGCAAGGGAGATCGAGAAGACCCGCAAGGAACTCTATGACATCATCTCCCAGCATTCCGGA
>CAVCRL010000209.1:0-4636 GCA_963604455.1 Lachnospiraceae bacterium
AAGCCAAACCTATAAACACGACAAAAGTGTGGAGCAATCCGTCAATCTGAGCTGGGGTTCCGGAATAACCTTGAGCAAATCGACAACTCCACACTCGTATCCTGGAGCGCGGAGAACCCGCACGACCATACGATACAAGCATGAAAGCCGCTCTTTTCCTTGCTCGACGAAATTTTCCGGATTTCAGCTCAAGGACAAAAGCTTTTCACTTTCATCTGATATGTACGCCACATCGCTGTGACGTGCCAAATTTACGAATAAACTCAAACTATCACAAAACTTATTCCCGGAAATCCGGAAGAAAAAGCCAGAAGATTGCTGAAAATTCTAAAAAAATGTCAGAAAAAGCACCAATCATATTCTACGACAGACACAACAACAAAATCATATTCAATCCATTAAGACTTCACGGCAATCAGAATCTGTCGCATTTCGCACAACAGATCCTAATACACATCGCCGGCCGCTAAGTTCTCCTTAAAATAAGAGATAAAACGACACAAATATTTCCATAAATCACGGATTATCACTATCTTCGGGAAAACAATACAGAAGTATGGATGTCGTTCTTTTATGCAGGGTCTCAACCGCCGGCCAGGACTATTCCAGACAGGTAGACGAGCTGTCCGAATTCTGCTCAAGGATGGGGTGGAACGTCAGAAGAATATTCACCGCCAAAGTATCCGGGGCGAAGAAAATCGAGGAAAGAAGCGAGCTCACAGAGATGCTTGACTACATCCGCGATAACAGGATCGACAAGGTCTGCGTGCTGGAGATAAGCAGGCTCGGCAGGAACACGCTCGAGGCACTGAAAGTGATCCAGCTCCTGAACGACAACGGCGTCTGCCTGTTCATAAAGAACTACAACCTGGAGACGCTCGGTGCCGACGGGAAAGTCAACCCGATAGCGAATATGATCTGCACAATCCTTCTGGAGGTGGCGCAGATGGAGCGCCTGACAATCATCGAGCGGATGGCGTCCGGCCGTGACAGGTACATAGCCAAGTGCAGGGCCGAGGGGATAAAGATGGGACGGCCCGAGACCTACAGGAAAAGCGACGAGCAGATGAAGAGCCAGTACACAAAAGAGCTGAACCTGCTGAAGAAAGGGATATCCTTACGGAACATCAGCGCCATAACGGGCACGTCGGTCGGGACGATAAGAAAACTGCACAAATACCTATAATATTTTCAGGATATGAAAGGGAAGCAAAAGAACACATCAGACATTGACTTCGGACCCGGCAAGGTGACCGTCTATCTTACCGAATACGAGTACGAGAAAATAGAATCCATCGGCAGGGAAAAATTCAACGACGACAGGGCGGTCAAAGGGATGCTCAGGACGTTCGCTGCCATCAGGCTCTACGGGTTGGCGGCGGGGACAACCGGGTACGTCCCGATACACAGCGACATATTCAAGAAGCTCGCCGGGGCCAGGAACTACGCCAGATACCGGGACGCGCTGAAAGCCGGCGGCTGCATTGACTATAAAGACGCCGTCATCGAGAAATATGAAGAAAAGATACAACGCGGGGCAGAGACAGTCGTACTGAACAAGATCAAGACCGAGAAACCGATGCAATACCGTACCGGAATGATTCTCAGCAAAAATCTTTTTCCGTCCGGCAAGACCTATCCGGTCATATTGGAATTCGGCAAGGAGAATCTGGACGCGATCAGATCACAGATTGAGCATATACGGGAAAACTACAGCGGCAAGACACAGACAGGCAAGCGGGAATCGATTATGGCGCTGTCCTTTGACGAGCTCGCGACGGTCTCAAAAATAAAGGATCTTGTCAAAGATATTCATCGCGGCAAGACAAGGAACGCCAGAATAATAAAGCGGCATATAAAAGAAATCAAGGGAAGCGGTTCAAGGGAAGACAAAGACTCTAAAGGAATAGAAGAACTAATAATAAGGTTATTAGATAATATTAGGGAAGAGAAAGGGGATAAGAAGGAGAATAGTGAACATATAGGAGTAAGCGAACTATCTGAATTATTTGGTATCAAGCGCATTAGACAGAATATTTCAACGCATCAAGAATTAGGATATTACGCCAATCTCAAATACGGGATCGAAGCCCTTGACGACTGCATGACAATGTCCGACCTCCAGCATCTCGCAAGTGTCAACACAATCCCGCGTTTCAAGGATGACGGCAAGCTGTATTCCCGTCTCGCGAACCTCAGGAAGCCGATCAGAAAACACATCACATACGCCGGCCACAGGATTGTCGAAGTCTCGGACATCCATTGCGCGCACTTCACTATGCTTCCGGTGATATTCAAAAGAAACGGCGTTGACATTCCGGAGGCGGAACTTCTAAACTTCATCGACCTGACACAGAAGAAAGATCTGTACGCCGAGATCGCAAATGGCAATGACGGATTCAGCAGGGATGACATCAAGCCTGTAATGCAGCCGTTCTTCTCGATCAAAGACGAGGGGCAGTTCCTGTTTGACGCCGGAAGGGACAGGCACATCGTGCTTGATTTTTTCAAGGATAAATTTCCAAACATTCTGCAGGGGCTGCTGGACTGGCACAACAGGTTTCCTGGTGTCTCGACAAAGAGCGTCGCCAACAAAGTGGAAAGCGACATAATGAACCCGATATGCGACAGGTTGAGAAATCTCGGACTTCACCCGTTCCGAATCCACGACGCCATCTACCTTCCCGAGAACGAGACGGCCACGGTTGACTTCGACATCAACAACGCCGTGTTCTACTACATAAACAAGAACGGGACGGCATCGGCCCCGCTCTGTTAAACAGAATGAAAGCGAGTGATTCTGCATATAATATATAAAAAGATAACGCGAATCACCGTGCACAACACATTCAAGGACGAAACCAAGAAAATACTCTACACCAACAAGGAGATGCTCGAACTTCTCCAGGTAAACAACGCCACCCTGAAGAAGTACAGGGACGGCGGGTATCTCGGATATTCAAAGATCGGCGACAAGTATTTCTACTCAATGTCGGACATCCAGGCTTTCCTGAAGAACACACACTACGAACCGTATCTATTCAGCTAAACAACAATTCAGATGGGCAGACAGACATCAACGATACCGAAATCGACTTTCTTCATAAAGAACAAGACGAAAGCGCGCGAGTCAATCCTCTACATCAGATATTTCGTGTGCGGCAAATATGTCGGGCACAGCACAGGAATAAAACTGCCGGCGGCGGACTGGAACCCGGACACCAGACAGGTGAGAAGGTCAAGCCCAAATTACAAAAGGCTAACGGCGCAGATAGACGCGTTCCGCTCGAAAACGGACGCGCAGATCCTGGAGTGCGACGAACGGCTCACGCCGAAAATAGTCTCGGACATACTTAACGGGACCTACACGCCGGATCCGAAGAAGAGCCGCAAGGTTGACTTCATCGAATACGCGGCCACACACAACAGGGATCTTTACGACCTCGGAAGGCTGGGGTATTCGACATACTACAACGCGGACCTGAACATAAAAAAGTTCGGGAAGTTCCTGAAAGACAGGATGGGAATCGAGACATTATACCTCAGGGATCTCAACGTCGATCTGTTCAACAAATACATCCTGTACAGGAAAGACGTGCTCGGCAACACAAGCAACGAGGGGATCAACAAAGCCCTGGTGCCGCTGTACAAGGCCGTCAAATACGCCGCCGACAACGGTCTGGTTGAAAGGGGGCTGGCCACGTCGATATCCACGAACTACCTTGAGAAGAAGACACGCTCATACAGCGGCGAGACGGACGAGGAGAAGGTGCGATACCTGACGGACACACAGTTCCACGACCTGCTCGACGTCTATGACAGGACCAAAAACGAGGCGACAAGAAAGATAATGGATATGTTCCTGTTCTCGTACTACGTGTGCGGGCTGAGATATTCCGACCTGCTGACGCTGGAATGGCGGCACATAGACTTCGAGAGCAAAACGCTGACAAAGAACGTCTACAAGACAAAGCGCTCGATATCCCTGCCGCTTGTGGACAAGGCCGTCGAGATTCTGCGCAGATGGCAGGACATCGGCCACAACAGACGTTTCGTGTTCAACCTGCTCGACGAGAAATTCAACCTGTCGGACACAATCAAATTGAACAACGCAAGGCTCACAAAGAACAGGAACATACAGCAGTCTCTCAGAAGCGTCGGGATAAGAATGGGACTTAAGTTCAACCTGACGATCCACGTGGCAAGACACACCTTCGCGGTGCAGGCGTTGAAGAACGGGATGGACGTGCACACAATCAGTCATCTGATGGGCCATTCGTCAAGCCTGGTCACAGAGAAGGTCTATGCCGAGTTCCTGCCGGACACCATCAACACGACCATCCGGGAGCAGCTCGAAAGGAACGTCATCGAGTACTCTTCTTCCTAATACCAGAGGAATAGTTTCCGATCAAAAATAAGACAACTAATAGTTCCGTGACATACCTTAAAATGGCACAAAATGACAGTAGCCGACCGGGAAAGTCAGCTACTGCGATATTTGTAAAAGATTGAAAATCAATCAGATATTTCAGAAAACGAGATTAATACTCCTCTTCGTTAAAAAAGAAATCGTCCTTGGTAGGGTAATCCGGCCAGATGTCTTCGATGGATTCGTAGACTTCGCCGTCGTCCTCAA
>CAVCRL010000210.1:0-4611 GCA_963604455.1 Lachnospiraceae bacterium
GCCTATTCCTCCGACATCCACTACCGTGTCCAGCTCGACGCTTTGTTCGATGATGTCAGACCTCGTTAGCGATTGATTAAGAGGATTCGCACTTGTGTGTAATATGTCCTTTGTGGATTCATTCTGTGAAACCACCTTGTTGTCCACGAATGTTGGTTACTCAACACTTTATGGTACGACGACTGGATTGAAAACGAGTGATATTGCTCTTGTCGAAGGCAAAAATGCAGGCGAGGGGAGCATTATGTGGAGAAAGTGCTGCCGTCGTGATCTGAGAGGCTGCTCCCGGGCGACGTTTTTGAACGATATCGTTGCTCCGTAGGGCTAAGATGAGGTCTCCGGTGACACTTGGGGGCGAAAACGTTGCTGATCGAGATCCGAGAAGCCTTGACGATTGAGATGCTTCGGCGATATTCGCTATTTGAAAGAAAATTTACTATATTTGCAGAAACGGGTCGGGTTCCGCCGGAAAAGGGCGGGACTCCGTTTTAATGTTATGGTCCCGAAAGGGAAGGGCGGACGGCAATGGCCGCTGGAATATTCATAAATAATTTGTCTGCAAGTGATTGCCTGCTTGCGGCTAAGTGAAAAAGGAACATTATTGGTTTCATTATGGCTGAAATTCATTATATGACCCAGGAAGGGTTGGACAAGCTGAAGAAGGACCTCGCCGACGCGTTGGCGCAGCGTCCGGTGATCTCCGCCGCGATCGCGGAGGCAAGGGAAAAGGGTGACCTTTCCGAGAATGCTGAGTATGACGCCGCCCGTGACGCTCAGGGGCTGCTGGAGGTGAAGATCGCGAAACTCAAGGATCTCGTGGCCAATGCAAAGGTCATCGATGAGTCCAAGATTGGCACGGACAAGGTGCAGATAATGAACAAGGTAAAGGTAGAGAACATCGCCGCCAAGCAGGTGATGGAGTTCACCATCGTCGGCGAGACGGAGGCCGATTTCGCCCACGGGAAGCTCGCTTCCACAACACCTATCGCCAAGGCTCTGATCGGGCACTCGAAGGGTGAGATTGTGGATGCCAAGGTGCCTTCCGGAATCATCAAGTTCAAGATTCTCGACATTTCACTCTAAAGACGATGGCTACGATATTCACGAAAATCGCAAAAGGGGAGATTCCTTCATTCAAGGTTGCAGAGAACGATGAGTTCTACGCCTTTCTGGACATAAGCCCTCTTGCGAAAGGGCATACCCTTGTCATTCCGAAGAACGTCGAGGATGACTACATCTTCCATCTGGACGAGAAGACCTACGAAGGGCTGTGGGCGTTTGCCCGCAAGGTGGCTATCGCCATCAAGGCCGCCGTGCCTTGCCAGCGTGTGGGAGTCTGCGTGCTCGGAATGGAAGTGCCTCACACTCACATTCATCTGGTTCCGCTCCAGACCGAGGCTGATATGGACATCAAGAAAAAACGCTTGGAGATCTCGCCTGAGGAAAACAAGGCAATCGCCGAAGCTATATTCAATGAATATGAAAAATTGTAGAAACCTACTTCTCGCGGCAGCCGTTCTGGTCGCCGCCTCTTCGTGCTCGGACAAGGTTCAGGTCAAGGGTACGCTTGCCGGTGCGCCTGACACCCAAGTCGTTGTGAAACAGCTGTCCGGAAGCACGCTGGTGACCTTGGATACCCTCAAGACAGACGCTTCGGGAGCATATTCCTGCAAGATTGATGTGCTTAAGGGGCAGCCGCAGTTCGTTTACCTTTTCAAAGGTGACACCAAGATCGCGTCGCTGCTTCTCCAGAAAGGTGACAAGGTGAAGGTCGCTTCCGACACCCTTGGGAAATATTCCGTCGAGGGCTCCGAGGAGAGCGAGAAACTGCGTCAGGTCGAGGAGGATTTCGCCGCGTTTATGGACAAGTTCGCCGCTGATGCCGCCGCTGGTGACAACGCCGCCGCTTCAAAGGATTACATTGAATATTACCGTGGATGCGTCAAGTACATTATGACGAACTCCAAGTCATTGACTTCCATTCCGGTGCTGTACCAGAAGGTCAACGAGAACTTCCCGATTTTCAGTCAGGCGACGGATGCCATTCTGTTCCAGAATGTTCACGACTCGCTGATGACTGTCTATCCGGAGTCCAAGTACGTGGAGGCTCTCAAGAAAGAGGCCGAGAAGAGATTCAACATATTCAATCTCAGCCAGAGGGTTCAGAACGCGCAGGAGTCTTCATACCCTGATTTGAATCTTCCGTCGGTTGACGGTGCCAAGGTGAAGCTCAGCGAGGTCGCTTCGAAGGCGGTGCTGGTCTATTTCTGGCAGGCCGCCGATGCCGCGCAGAAGATGTTCAACCAGGACGTGCTGATGCCGCTTTACAAGGAATATCACCCTAAGGGTCTGGAGATATATTCAGTGTCCCTTGACACCGACAAGGGTGTTTGGGCGAGTGCTGTGAAGAGCCAGAACCTGCCGTGGATCAACGTCTGCGATGGTTTGGGTGCCGCTTCACAGGCCGCGGTACTGTACAACATCAGCCGTGGTCTGCCGGTCGCCTATCTGATTGTTGACGGGACTCTGGCACCGGATGTCATCAACAATACCAATGACCTGCGCAAGGCTGTAGCTTCAAAACTTTAATTTCAGGAATATGATTGAGGCTGACCACGTTTAGGCGGGCCAGCCTCTTTTGAAAATTTTCCATTTTTAGGAATATATTTAATAAAGGAAGTCGGTTTCCGCCGATTTTATATTATTATGGAAAGAAAGACAAGAGTAAGATTCGCACCGTCACCGACCGGCCCGCTGCATATGGGCGGAGTCCGCACGGCTCTCTATAACTACCTCTATGCCAAGCAGCACGGAGGAGATTTCATCATCAGGATCGAGGACACTGACTCCCACAGGTTCGTGCCCGGAGCCGAGGAATATATCATCGAGGCCCTGAACTGGTGCGGAATCATTCCTGACGAAGGTGTGGACGAGAACGGAAAGGTTGTCGAGACCGCTTCCGAGCGCCATCCGCACGCCCCTTACCGCCAAAGCCAGAGGCGCGGAATATATCGCAAGTACGCCGAGCAGCTGATCGAGAACGGTTACGCCTACTACGCCTTCGACTCATCCGAAGCTTTGGAAAAGGCCCGCGCGGAGGCTGAGGCCGCCGGCAAGACCTTCATCTACAATCAGGTGACGAGGATGACGATGCGCAACTCCCTGACCCTCCCTGAGGACGAGGTCAAGAGGCTGCTTGAGGAGACTTCCGACTGGACGGTCCGCTTCAAGATGCCGTCTGACACTGTCGTAAAGATGGACGACCTGATTCGCGGACATATCGAGGTGAACACCGACACCTTGGACGACAAGGTGCTTTGGAAGAGGGCAGACGAGCTTCCTACTTACCACCTGGCCAACATCGTGGACGACCACCTGATGGAGATCACCGAAGTCATCCGAGGAGAGGAATGGCTTCCGTCCCTGCCGCTCCACTATATGCTCTACAAGGCTTTCGGCTGGGAAGACACGATGCCTCGTTTCGCCCATCTGTCACTGCTCCTGAAGCCGGACGGAAAGGGCAAGCTGAGCAAGCGTGACGGTGACAAGCTCGGATTCCCTGTCTTCCCTCTCAAATGGGTGAACGCCCAGGGAGAGGTCTCCAGAGGCTATCGTGAGGACGGTTACTTCCCGGAGGCGTTCGTCAATCTGCTCGCCTTCCTCGGCTGGAACCCTGGCGACGACCGTGAGATGTTCACGATGGACGAGCTCATCAAGGCCTTCTCCCTTGACCGCATCGTCAAGTCCGGTGCCCGCTTCAACCCGGAGAAAGCCCGTTGGTACAACAAGGAATATCTTCGCCTGAAATCTGACGAGGAACTCACCGAGCTTTTCGTGCCGATTCTTGAGGAGCACGGAATGAAGGTTGTCGAGTGCCCTCATTGCGCCAAGGCCGCAGGTGCCGAGGTGAATGCCTTGGGCGCTGATCTGAGCAAGCATATATTCACAAAAGGTTACGTTCAAAACGTCATCTCCTTCACCAAGGAGAGAGCCACGTTCGTGAAGGATTTCTGGACGATAGCTTCGTATCTTTTCGTTTCCCCTGAGGATTTTGAGAAGTACGGAATCAAGGCCGGAGCCGCAGTGGAGCCGCAGAGTAACGATCCTCGCCGTCAGGCCGATCCTCGCGCGAAGGTCTATGACGATGCCGCCACCGCGCCGTTCCTCGCCAAGGATGTTGACAAATTCTGGAAGCCTGAGAACGCCGAATATGTCGCCAAGGTCGCTTCCTTCGTTGATGAATATGCCGGTGAATGGACCGTTCCCGCCTTCGAGAAAGCCCTTGAGGATTACATCCGTGGCAACGAATGGCCGATGGGCAAGGTGATGAACGCCACCCGTTTAGCCCTCGCCGGTGCTGCCAGCGGCCTCGGAATCGCCGACATCATCATCCGCATCGGCAAGCCCGAGACCCTCGCCCGTATCGCCTACGCCACCGCCCGTCTGGCATAAGCCCCCAGTGGTATCCGAGGTGACACAGGTTTTAGGTACAGCCAGCAAGTCTCCAACTTTATGAAATCGCTTTGTCCGGTGAAAGCCCCTTTCGCCGGACAAAATGTATTTTCCTGATTTAGGTTGACTCGGTTTTGTTTTTTATACCTGATTTCAGTT
>CAVCRL010000211.1:0-4589 GCA_963604455.1 Lachnospiraceae bacterium
AATATTTTATTCTTTTTGGCCCTCCAGGCGCCGGGAAAGGCACCCAGGCCTCAGCTATGGTTGAAAAATACAATCTCTGCCATCTTTCCACTGGAGAGCTTCTCCGCGGTGAGATCGCCAACGGCACAGAGCTCGGCCTCAAGGCCAAGGCTCTGATCGACGCCGGTGAGCTCGTTCCGGACGAGGTTGTGGAAGGGATGATCGAGAACAAGTTCAAGAGCGTTACAGGTGTCTCAGGATTCCTGCTTGACGGTTTCCCGCGCACTATCGCGCAGGCCGAGGCCCTCGACAAGATGCTGGCCAAGAACGGCGAGGCTGTCACATCGGTTGTCTCAATTATGATCCCTGACGCTATGATCAAGGAGCGTATCCAGCACAGAGCCGCCATCGAAGGCCGCGCGGACGACGCCAAGGAAGAGACCATCAACAACAGGATCAAGACCTACCACGAGAAGACCGAACCGCTTGTGGAGTTCTACAAGAAGGCCGGCAAGTATCAGGAAGTTGACGGAACCGGCACCATAGACGAAGTTCGTGGCAGGATTTTCTCACTTATGGACAAATCATAACGTAATATATGATAGGTTCACTTCTTGTCACCGTTCTGCTCGCAGGTTCACCCCTGAAGCTGAACGGTGATAATATTTCACAGATAGTCAACGAATTGACTGTGGAGGAGAAAGCCGCACTGCTTGTAGGAAGCGGCTCAAAGGCGTTTGACGGGGTTGGCTACACCACACTATACGTCAAGGGTGCGGCTGGAACGACCCATCCGATCGAAAGGCTTGGAATCCCGGCGATCGTGCTGGCGGACGGCCCCGCCGGAGTCAGGATCGACGACCGTCCCTGCACCAAATTCCCTATCGGGACATCCTTGGCCTCCACTTGGAATCCACAACTTGTCGAAGAGGTCGGAAAGGCCATTGGCAATGAAGTCCTTGAATATGGTGTCGATGTACTGCTTGCCCCCGGCATCAATATTCAACGTAATCCATTGTGCGGCAGAAACTTCGAATATTACTCCGAGGATCCGCTGCTGGCCGGGAAGATAGCGGCAGGCTACATCAATGGTATCCAAAGCCAAGGAGTAGGGACATCCATCAAGCATTTCGCGGCCAACAACCAGGAGCTCAACAGGCTTTATCTTGACGCAAGGGTCTCTCCCAGAGCGCTCAGGGAACTATACCTCAGGAATTTCGAGATCGCAATCAAAGAAAGCGACCCTTGGACTGTAATGACTTCGTACAATTATGTTAACGGGACGCTTGCCGCTGAGAACTATGACCTTGCTACTGGCGTGCTTAGGAACGACTGGGGCTACGACGGACTTGTTATGACCGATTGGGCGGCCGGACTTCACTCCGACAATATTGTCGCCAGCGGCAATGATCTGATCCAGCCGGGCAGCGACGAGCACTACAAACGGCTTGTACGCTCTATGAATGACGGGACGCTGCCGATGGCGACCGTTGACACGGCCGTCACCAGGCTGCTGAGGCTGATTGTGAAATGTCCTCGCTTCAAAGGTTATGAATATTCCAACAAACCAAACCTTGAGCATAATGCCTCGGTGTCCAGGAAAGCCGCCGAAGAGGGAATCGTGCTTCTGAAGAACGAGGCTATGTCCCTGCCTTTGGCTCCGGAGTCAAAGATCGCGTTGTTTGGCGTGACATCCTACGAGTTTATCACAGGAGGGACAGGCGCCGGGAATGTCAACGGCTCGTACGTCATCAATCTCAAACAAGGACTTTCAGACGCAGGTTTCGGGCTAGACAAGGCTACTGACGATTTCTACAATGACTGTCTTAAGTACGAAAGGTTCAACACCCGCAGGATCAACGGCAAGTTCGACAAATGGTTCGTGGACGCCGAGCGTCCGTCCGAGGCTCTGCCTTCAAGAACCGTCCTTGAACAGGCCGCCAAGGAAGCAGACAAGGCCGTAATCACCATAGGACGCATATTCGGAGAAGGGAAAGACCGGCTCTACCAGTTCAGTTATCTGCTGTCCGACGCTGAGATGAGGCTTATCAAAGAGGTTTCCACGGCGTTTCACAACGAGGGCAAAAAACTGATCGTAGTGTTGGACGTAGGCGGGATTGTCGATTTGACCGCCTGGCAGGATATGGCCGATGCCATCGTTATGAGCTGGCTGCCGGGATGCGAGGCCGGGCACGCCATCGCCACCGTGCTTTCAGGTAAGGAAACCCCGAGCGGAAGGCTCCCGATGAGCATTCCAGTGAGCTACTACGATGATCCTACCGCCGGCTCTATGCCTCAGATCCTGACAGACAAACCGATAAACTACTCGTTCTACCGTCCGGCGCCATCCGGTGTCACAAAACGATACGACATCGAGAACATCGACTATGTCAACTACCGTGAAGGGATATATACCGGGTATCGCCACTACATCACGGACAAGGTCCGCACAGCCTACCCGTTCGGCTTCGGTCTTAGCTACACTGAGTTCAAGTACAGCGGGATAAATGTCGAGGAGGTTGGTGAAGAATATGTGGTGAAAGTCAACGTTGAGAACGTTGGAACATATTCAGGAAAGGACGTCGTCCAGATTTACGTGAAGGCTCCGGGAAAGGATATGGACAAGCCTGAGCGAGAGCTCAAAGGCTTCGCGAAAACGGATGTTCTCGCCCCGGGCCAGTCTCAGACCGTAGAGGTAAGGATTCCGAAAACCCTTCTTGCTTCATACGACGAGCTGCGCTCCGGCTGGGCGATAGAGAAAGGAACATATTCATTCATCGCGGCCAGAAACGCCGAGAAGCCGGTTCTTACTGAAAAGGTGAGGATCAAGGAGGCATCTTTCTCCCCCACTGGTGACTATTTGAATGTAAAACCATTGTTCATAGAAAGATAGACACAATTATGATTATCACAAACATCAAGGATTGCGGCCGGTACGAATGCCTTAACCCCGCTTTCGCAAAACTCTTTGAATTCATAAAAAGAACCGATTTCGACAAACTTCCGGAAGGCCGTAACGAGATCGACGGAGACGCTCTTTTCGTCAACAATGTACGTCCTGACGGCAAAAACAAGGACGAGCAACCTCTTGAGATACACCGTAAGTACATTGATGTACATTTCCTGATCAACGGAACGGAAACGATCGGATGGAAAGCGACGGATGACATCAAAGATTGGACGAAACCTTACGATGAGACTTCCGATTGCGCCTTGACCGACGAGAGACCGACGACCTACGTCGATCTCCTTCCTGGTGAGATGGCTATCGTCTGGCCGGAGGATGCACACGCCCCTGCGATCTCGGAAGGGAAACTGCACAAGATCATCGCGAAGGTTCTTGTGTAATTCCGCACATAGGGTCCGCCAAGGGCGTTTGGTCCCGTGGCGGGCAAATGACTGATATTCAACCGAAAGAGAAATGTCCTGGTGCCGTTACCGACACCAGGACATTTCTCTTTTCGTTCATATTCAAGGCTTTAGGTGCCACGAATCATTTCAGTTGCCCACCGGGCGGATGATGAATCTGAACTCACGCTCGGCAGCCGGGATGAGGTACTGGTCCAGAGGGAGGGTGCCCCAGGAGTTGATTCCTCCGATGCCCATCTGAACAAGGTCAAAGTTGACGTATGTCGTACCCTTGGCGCGGTCGTTCTCGTGTGCCTTGGCCTTAAGGTTCAGGGAGTGGCGTGCCTCGCCGTTCTGGGTGTTGGTCTTGTTGGCACGCTGCGGAGTACCGTTCTCAAGGCAGTCCAGATCCCTCATCGAGAACGGAAGGGCGGAGGCGGAGAACCTCTCGTCAGCGGTGACCTCAAGGCCGGTGCCGTTGGAGTCAAGAAGGCGGAAATATCTCAAGCCGGTCTTCGTGCCGGACTCCTGAGTGCGGACATAGCCGTAGTGGTACTGGTCGTTGACGCTCTGAACATAACGGCCGACAACGGCGGCGGAGTTCCTGTCGGAGTAGTTCTCCCAAGGGCCCCTGCCGTAGAAATCCACGGTGGTGAAACGGCCCGGCATTGCGAACTTCATTCCGAAACGCATAAGGTACGGAGCCTTGGCCAAACCGCCGGCATCTTTCATCGTCTCTGTCGCCTTGATGGATCCGTCAGGGAATATCTCGTAGAACATCCTCACCGTGGCCGCTCCGCCGGCTATAGGCTCATATTCAGCGGACAAGGCCATCAGGCCGACACCATCTGTCGCCTTGTCAACAACAAGCGAACCGGCTTTCAGTTTATAGACAGGATAACGCCAGGTGTTGTACATCTCGCGGATCTTCTTCGCGCCCATATCGTTCTCGTTTGGGGCGCGGGCGAACTCCGGAGTCAACGGCTCAGACAGCATCTGTACACCGTTCACTGTGTAACCGGTGAGGAATCCAGTGGCCTTGTCGAACGTGGCGGTCCAGTCAGCGACACGGTCAGCCAGCGTGCCGGCGAAAGCGAAGGAGCCGGAGAACACATAAGCGTCGGCGGTCTCGCTATGAGCCAATGACTTGCCGCTAACTGAAGCGGAACCGGCGGCGAAGGCGGCACCTGACTTCTCCTTAAGCATAATCTGGTCATAAGCCACCTCGGTTCCGGCCGGAAGCACACCGTCGGCGGTCTTGA
>CAVCRL010000212.1:0-4540 GCA_963604455.1 Lachnospiraceae bacterium
GCATCAACATCGCCTGCCCTCGCGCCCGTCTCCAGCAAGGCCTTGACCGCATCGCCAAAGGCTTCCGCAGACTGATGTCAAAATGAATGGAGTAAGGCTTAGCTAAGTCATTGATGCCAAAGTCCTTGACAAATATTGATTAGTCAAGGACCTTGGCTCAAAATATAAGTGGTACCCCACAACAAAAAATATCCACCGAAACAGCATTCTACCGGACAAACTCTGTAATATCATCGGTTTATCCAGAGAAGAGAGTTTACACCGTATAAAATTCGGTTGCAATGGGAAAATCATAGTTATGTGAATCAGTTGTCATTCCTTAAGATCCCAATGGAATTTGATATTCATTTTCTCGCCGAAGCGTTCTATTCCAAGTTCCATAATGCTGTCCTTGTGCTCGTAGAAATAGCTGCCGGCATAACGGTCAGAGAACCGTTTCTTTCCTAAATGCGTCACAATATCATAATTTCGCAGCCCTGCCTTGTAGGATGGCATATCGCGGCCGACATCAATGGCAACGGCTGCCGAATCATTCTTGAACGGAATCATAACGATGCCAGAGTAATACGCTCCGTGATCCTGGGCATATTCATAGAAATTATCCACGACCGCATTTCTTTTGAAATACGCTTTCCGCCTGCCCAGATCAATGATAATATTGAACTTTGACAAGAGTCCCAAGCCCGCCGCCACTTCTTCAAAACCGTAGTCAGACTCTATAGACGAGACGATAAGGGTATCATTCACTATTCCCGAATCCATTATGTGATAAGTCTTTGTGGAAGTGATCTCTTCATAGCCAAGTATCGAATTTTCTTCCAAAAAGGCCTTCTCTTTCTTATAAGATTCCGGCTTGCCTATCATCGCCATAGAAAGTCCATAGGTTCCCGTGTCCACAAGGAGGTCAAACAATGTGGACAACATACCGCCAGCGCCTTGAAAAATAATGGGGAAATTCCTGACACACAAATAATTCTCATTAAAATATAGCTCTGTCGCCAAGTCATATTCCTCAATGCGTGCTGCATAATCATCCCCACCGTCCAAGTCAATCCTGCAATTCTCGAAATCAAAGCTCCAAATATGTCCATCAGATTCCGGTATGCTGATTATAGCGTCCGCACCATAGTCTTTTTGCAAGTCTGCCACGAAAAATTTCTCGTACCGGATGGTGTCCCCAAACATAACCACATCAATGTCATTATGGAACAGCTTCCATCTCGCTTTTCTTCTTGAATATGAGAAAACCACATCTTCGACTGTCATTCCGCCTGCAAGGCGGATGGAATCGAGATAAGGAAGTTTCGCCGCGATGCTTTTGTCAAGCACCAAACCTGGACAGCCAGTGTCAAACAGCGCATCCAAGGCAATAGTGTCAATCTGAGCCACAATATTGATAAGAGTCACTCCACTTTTCTTGTCGAACCGATAAGAGAAATTCGAAGGCTCTGCCGTTACATTCTCCTGTTCTGGAACGGAAGCGCAAGCGTATAATAAAACAAACGGAAGCAGTGCGTATAAGACTCTCATAGGCTATAAGATTTATTGTCAAAAAAAAGGGAACCTTAGAAACAACACCGTAATAGTGATGGTATAAACATTTATCATAGGGTAAACATCTGTGAGGCGTGGGTGCGGGGAAGGGTCTGGAGGTTGGTGATTTCCTTTGCGGTGAGGTGGCCGTCAAGGCGAATCGACCGGAGGGCATCGGCGGCGGAGTCGAAGGCGAGGGACGGGGTGTTGTTGTTCTCGCTTAAGTGACAGAGGAACAGGTTCTTGAGGCCTGGATGCCAGAAACGGCGGATGGCCGAGGCACACTCGTCGTTGCTCAGGTGACCATTGCCCTGACAGATACGCATCTTAAGCTCGTGGGGATATGGGCCTCCGATGAGCATTCCTGAATCGTAGTTCGACTCGAAGACCACAGCATCAGCCTTCCGGGCATATTCAACGGCCTCGTCAGTCACCCTGCCGGCGTCAGTCATCAGGAAGAACCTTACACCTGACCACTCGATGAAATAGCCTACGGTCTGGGTCGCGTCGTGAGGTACCACAAAATGGCTGACCAACGGAAGATTCTCTTCAGGAATATCCCCGCGCAGTCTAATTCTGACAGGGCCTTCATCCGGGAGGACACAACGGTAATCCGAGATGTAATCCTTTGTGAACGTGTGATGCGAAAGAGCCTCGTGGAGCACGGACGTGGCGTACACAGGCTTCATTAGATGCTTGCAATAAGAGCCCAGATGCCGGATGTGGTCCAGATGGTCGTGCGTGACCAGCACTGCCTGGAATGAATCGACATCAAAGCCGTTCTCAGCCAAAGTCTTCTTCAAACGCCGCTGGCTCACACCCGCGTCTATGAGAAGTCCGGATCTGCCGTCGGAAAGGAAATAGCAATTGCCGCAGCTGCCGCTGGAAAGACTAAGAAACTTCAGCATCACTTCTTCTCCTCTTCGCAATATTTCGAGATCACGCTGTAGGCATCACCGACACCGAGCTCACCGGCCCTCGAAAGGTCGATGCAACCTTTTTCCTTGTCTTTCAGATAGATGAGCACAAGACCTCGGTTATAGTATGCGTCTCCCATATAAGGATAGACATTGATCGCTTTGGTGTAGCTGTCAACCGACTCCACGAACTTCGATGACAGGCAGTAAAGATTGCCGAGGTTGAAATAGACGTAAGGGATTCCCGGAAGGATCCTGTCCGCCGCCTGCATATCCTCGATGGCCTCCGAATAGTCATACGACCGGCTCACCTGATCACGCACACGGGCTCTGGTTGTTCCCTTGTCATCCATAGTCAAGGTCTGGACATTGTTCTCAATGGATGAGATGAAATCAATCATCTCGGCGCGGAGCACTCCCCTGTTCAAGTAATAGAAAGCCTTGTAGTACTCTGAATATTTCCCCTTGCTCTCGGAATTCACCGCGGCGTCGAACTGGTTCAAGGCAGAGGTGAACTGCTTTGACTGCACGTCGTAGAGCCCTCTGATGAAAGCCCTGTCAGCGTCCGTAAGCGATTTAGGATCACCGGCCGCCAGATAGGAGTCTCCATAGATCGAAGCGTCGATTCCGTGAGCGAACTCAGGCTTGACAAGGGAATCGGAGTTGGACACGGTCATCACGATCGGAGAGTCCGAGATGAACTTGTCGATCAGAGGATTCTCATAACGATGCCTGAGCGCGAAGTTCTGATTGTCACGCTGGACTGCCAGACTGAACTTGTAGAGCGATTTCAGACGGATGTTGATGTCCCGGTTCTGAAGGAGCTCGTTGTCGAAATCCTTCTTGGCGAAATCCGCGTCCAACGCGATCAGGGAGCTGTACTTCTTGGTCGTGTCGGCGAACGATCCCTCGTCCGTGGCGTTCTTCGCGCGGTACTCCTGCACTTTCTTCTGAGCTGTGTCGTAGTCCTGCTTCGAGGACTTTGTACGGCCGAGCATATTCTTTACATACGAGCGGTTCAGATAGGCCTTGGCGAAGTCAGGGTATAGCTCAATGGCTTTGTCGTAGTCGTCAAGGGCATCCATCCAGCGCCCCATCTGGACAAAGTACGAGGCACGGTTGTAGTATGCGAGCACGTTCTCCGGATTGATGTTGATGACGTGATCCATATCCGCGAGCGCATCCTCCATATTCCCGACCTGCGCGTTGATAAGGCTTCGGTTATAGAGTGTCAGAGCGTTGCCCGGCTCGTCCCTCAACACCCTGTTCAAGTCGTTCATCGCCGCGTTGTAGTTGTTCTGGTCATAGTACATCAACGCCCGGTTGAAATAGGCGAAAGTGTTGGTCGTGTCCAGACCGATCGCCTTGTCCATATCAGCGATGGCATCCTTGTAATCATTCCTCAACGCATAGACACGTCCGCGCCTGATGTAGCCTTCCGGATCGAAACGGTCCAGTTTTATGGCACGGTTGTAGTCCTCCAAAGCCTTTGTCGTGTCTCCGAGGAAAAGATAGGAAGCCCCCCTGTTCAGATAAGCGGACGGATCTTTGGGCTCCTTCCTGATGTAGCGGTCAAAATCCGACACCGCATTGTCAAACTGCTGGGCCAGGAAATATGTCACTCCCCTGCTGAAATACAATCCATTGAGTCCCGGGCGCAGCTCCATCGCACGGCCAAGATCCTTCAGCGCCTCATCGTACTTTCCGAAACGGCTGAGGGTTATGGCCCTGAAATGGTAGCCGTTGGTGAATACGGGATTCAGGCGCACGGATGTGTTGAAATCGGCCTGGGCACCACGAAGATCCCCGAGGTTGTACTTCGCGATTCCCCTGTAGAAGAATGTCCAGCAATCGGTCGAATCCAGACGGGCAAGCACATTGAAATGACTGATTGCCTCCGAGTACTTTCCGTCCGAGAGAGCCGCGCGGCCTCTGAAATTAAACACATCCTTGTCGTACTGCGCGTTGGAGACCAAAGCGAGGCACAACAGGATAAACAGAGTCAGCACAGACCTTTTCATATAAATATATTTTATTTTAAGGCTTAAAATTCCTAATTTTGTCGTTTGCAAAGATAAACATTTATCGTG
>CAVCRL010000213.1:0-4494 GCA_963604455.1 Lachnospiraceae bacterium
AACATCAGTATCTGCTTTTCCAGTACCATATCTTATAGTAAGACCTTTTACTCTTTTTGCAAAGGTAATACAAAAAGACGAAAGAGCAACTGTTTGTGAATACAATGATGTCTATTCACAGTTAAAAATTCAAGCAAGAACGCTGTCTTGATTATATCCATACTTGGATATTTCGATAAAAACTAATAATTTTGCACTATGTAAAAACTAACAAAACACATATCTATATATACTAATTATCAAACAAAAAGTTAACACTAATCTCACCCCGATCAAGAATCTTATGGCAAGCATACAAGAAAAATTGGCCGACTCTCTCAAGATGCTGAAAGAGTATCAAGACACAAACAGCAATCCAATCATCAAAGGGTTGAAAGTACTTGGTGAGACACATACAAAGAGATTGTTGCAGAATGGTTATCTGGAGCAGATAATCAAAGGATGGTATATGCCGTCTATGCCGGGTATGGAGGGTGATACGACAAGCTGGTATGCGTCATATTGGAATTTCATATCCGCATACTGCCACAGTAGATTTGGGAACGACTGGTGCCTTACACCCGAAGAATCGCTTGACTATTACGCTGGCGAAACGGTTTCTCCCATACAGATTATCATACGTTCACCCAAGGCTTCAAACAACATCACCAAGTTAAAGTATGGTAACTCACTGCTCGACATCTACGCCTCACTACCAACAAGCATTGTTCGGGAAGACAAGTACGGACTGAACATCTATCCTTTGGCCGAAGCATTGGCCTACTGCTCGCCGGCATATTTCAAGAAGAACTCCATCAATGCCCGTACCTGCCTATATCTGCTTGGTTCCGCCAATGAGGTACTGAAGGTGGTGGCAAATGAAGGAAATACTGTCAGGGCCTCAAGGATTATAGGGGCGCTGAGGAACGTGGGCAGAAAAGAGATGGCGGACAGTATCTTAGGTTTTATGACAAAACTCGGTCACAAGGTTCACCCTGATGATCCATTTGATGAAAAACCAACAGAACCACTACGTGAGTACAGGACCGTTTCTTCTTATGCCGTCCGAATCCAACTGATGTGGGAACGGATGAGAGAGCAGATTAAGAGCCTTGGCTTGAAGATACCGAGGAAGGTACTTGACAGCAAGCACATACTGGAGGCAATGGAAGAGAATTATGTTCGTGATTCCTATCACTCATTGTCAATTGAAGGTTACCGTGTGACAGAAAAGCTTATCGAACGCGTCCGCTCAGGTGAATGGAACCCGAAAGACAATCAAACTGATGCTGACCGCAAAAACGCATTGGCGGCACGTGGCTACTACCAAGCCTTTAAAAAGGTGCAACAAAGTGTCAATGCCATTCTGAACGGCGCCAATGCTGGGGAAATCATCGGAAAGGATTTCGAGGAATGGCATTTCGAATTGTTCCAACCCTGTATTGCCGCAGGTCTTGTAAAACCATCAGACCTCGTGGGTTATCGCACGAACCAAGTCTATATCCGTGGTTCAAGGCATACGCCTTTGTCTCCGGATGCCGTCCGCGATACGATGCCGGTGCTGATTGAACTGTTGGAAAAGGAAGATGATCCTGCGGTAAGAGCAATCCTTGGGCACTTCTTCTTCGTATTCATTCATCCATATGTGGATGGCAACGGACGTACTGCCAGGTTCATTATGAATGCAATGCTCGTTACTGGTGGCTATTCTTGGCGGGTAATAACAATTGAAGAGCGTACCGAGTATATGGCAGCTCTTGAGAAGGCGAGTATCGAAGGAGACATCTTCCCATTCGCCAAGATTGTCCTCCGTTGAATCCGGTTCTTCATACGTAAGCCTACGTACATTTTTTCTATAGAACAATTGGAGGCCACTATTCCAAGGATGAAAAATTACGACTATCCGCCGGTCACAATCCAACAGCCTTTTCAAAGGCTAATTCATACGGAAAAACTCAAGGGCGCTCTTTATAGATATCCAATTATCAGAACGACTATCCAAGACATACCGGAAATAGGGTACTCGCTCACCATCAATCTTATATACACAATAGTCATATTTCTTCACCCATTTGGAATCATCCGTTTCATAATAGGTATATTCCAGATCGGGTTCAAAATATTCATATTCCAAACATATGAGATCTTCCGCTTTGTACTTCGCATAGCCACAATTCACAGAACAGAGAAAACGCTTGGACCTGCATAAATTTTCGATTGTTTTCCGCAGCCATTCCAATCCGTCAACATCCGAAAACTTAAAATCCAGAAGTGTCGGAATATTGCCTTCCCCCCAGAGATTTGTCTCCAGCAATGTAGAGCCTTTTCTAAAAGATCCCTTCACTTTCTCAAAATCCACCTCACGGCCGTCATCTGAGTAGCAAAGCGTCCCGGACTGGCATTCATTCCCATTAAAAATATCATACGACAAGGCGAGCAACGTAAGTCCTTTATGTTCAAACTTATAGACTCGTATAAACTCATTGACTTCGCAACTGGAATCCTCCAGACCTGATTTGAGCCAGAAACCGTAATAATATCGATTGGCAAGCCAAAATGGAATTTCGCCTCCTTCCCATCTCTGCATCACCTTGTTATCATCAAGATAGATATCATCCAAATTCTTTGAGCAACCGCAGAAAAGAACAAGAATTCCACAAAAAGCAAGAATGTATGAAAAGAGGGATCTCATAAGCAATAAGGATAAAAAAGCAGATTATTTCTTACGCAAGAATGCCAGCCCTTTCTCAACATACAGAATATTCCACGAAACGTAGTCGTACGACATAAGGATGTTATCTATTCTTTCTCCATTTAATTTGTAAGAACATCCCCACGCACCTTTACGTGTTTTCCCGACCTCGCAAATATCATAATACGAATAATTTAAATAAATATACAGTTCTTCTCCCTTCTTTGCATAGCCACATTCCATCTGACACAAGAATCGCTCTGGTTCCTGAATATTCCTGCACATATTATCGATGGTATTCTGCAACCACTCCAGACCTTGAGTATCCTTAAATTTAAAATCAGAAAGCTTAGGCACATTATCCCCATCCCAAGAATTCGTTGAAATCAATGTTGAATTTCTGCCGAATGACTTACGTACTTTTGCGAAATCGACCCTGCGCCCGTCATCGGAGTAGCAAAGTGTACCCGACAAATGTTTATAATCCTCCTTGTCGCGATAATAGAGATCATCACGATAATAAAGATCATATAACAGAGCGAGCATAGTCTGTCCTTTATGCTCAAATTTATAGACCCTGACAAGTTCATCAGGAACAAAATGAGAATACATCAATTCTGATTCAAGCCAGAAATCCTCAAAGTAACGATCCGCAAGCCAAGATGGGATTCCGCTTCCATCCCACCGCTCAGCCGCCCGGTCATCATCAAGATAGATGCTGTCCAAATCCTTTGAACAGCCGTGAAAAAGAACGACAAAGCCGAGGAGAGCAACAATTTTCGTAAGGTTAGTTTTCATACAAAACATAATTAGGTGACGCGGATAATCATCGGAACTTCTTGTCCTCTTCGAGCATTCCGAGGTAGGAGTTATAGCGCTCGGCGGAGATTTGGCCGGCATCCACTGCCTGCTTTACGGCGCAGCCGGGCTCGTGGGTGTGGGTGCAGGGGGTGAAACGGCAGTCGTGCGAGAATTTGAGCATCTCGGGGAAGTAGAGGGCGATCTCCTCTTTCTCAAGATGGACAAGACCGAAACCTCTAAGGCCCGGGGAATCAATGATGAAACCTCCAGAGCTTAACGGGTACATCTCGTACAGGGATGTGGTGTGGCGGCCCTGAAGATGGGCCAACGAAATGTTACCGACTTTCGGATTGAGAGACGGATCCAAGGCCTTGATAATGGACGACTTCCCAACTCCTGACTCTCCGGAGAAAAGGCAGATGTGGCCATCTTCCGGCGAACCTATAGCGGCCTTCAACTCATCAATGCCCTCACCCGTCAGCGCGGAAGTCTCGACGATGGAATAGCCTGCGCTCTCATAGATGCGATGAAAATCAGCGAGCTGCTCGGGAAATTCTTTTCTGAATATGTCAACCTTGTTCAGGACTATGGCGGCCGGGATGCCGTACACCTCGCAGGTCACCAGAAGCCTGTCCAAAAACGGAAGCTTGATTTCAGGAAAGAACAACGTCACCACAATGAACGCCCTGTCCAGATTGGCGGCGATCACGTGCGACTGCCTAGAAAGGTTCGTGGAGCGGCGGATCACATAGTTCCTGCGGTCCAGCACCTCGACGATCGAGGCCGGATGAGTGGCGGAAGGTTCTTCTGAATATTCATAAGTCACCTTGTCGCCGACGGCCACGGGGTTGGTCGCCTCGCTGCCTTTCAGACGCACCTTGCCTTTGAGCACCGCCGGGAAAGGCTGCCACTCCGGCAACCTTGAAAGCAGGAAATGGCTTCCCGCGTTTTTGACCACTGTCGCTTGTCCTTTCATATTCAGCGGCAAAGATAGTCATTACTTTGAATATTCACACTATTCG
>CAVCRL010000214.1:0-4484 GCA_963604455.1 Lachnospiraceae bacterium
GGGGTCGCAAAGATAGGCATTTTTTCTGAAATATTCAAACTTAATCTTTTAGATGGGTCCAAAGGCACCAGCGCACCATCACCAAAAAAATCCATCCATAGGAGAGCGGCGACATTATGTGGTGAATATGCTCCTGTCGCGCGCACCTTAGTCTCCGATAGGAGCGACTTTGTCAATATTTGCCCTTCTCGTTCCCAGCGCGGAAAAGCTCGTCCAAAGGCGGAATATGGTGGGGATATGGTGGAAATATGGCAGAAAAGACACAGATTGCCCCTTTTGCCATATTCTTTTCGGGAAACGGCGGCTAACTTTGCAGAACCGAAAACGGGTGAAAAAACAGGCACATATATTATATATACTGAAAACTATTATCAATCATTAAAATTTCAAGAAAGATGAAAAATCACTATCTGCGAAGCTTCGCCTTCGCCGCGATGGCAGCGATTATGCTCGCCTCCACAGGTTGCAAGAAAGATGACAACAAGGATCCGCAGCCGGAAAACCTCGCCTCAAAATTCGATGCCGGCTTCGCCGCCGCGTTGCAGGCCAAAGGCATCATCAAGGACGCCAAGAACATCACAGCTGACGAGATCGCCGGCGTCAAGAGCATCGATGTGTCCGGGACGGAATCCGCCCCTGGTAACCTTACATCTATGAAAGGGATCGAACTTTTCAAGGCGCTCACGAGCCTCAGATGCAACTTTAACAATCTGACAAGTCTGGATCTGACATCCAACACCGAGCTCACGGAACTGGTTTGCCAGAACAATAAGTTGGAACAGATAAAGATTGACGGGCTTGCCAAACTTAAGAAATTCAATTTTGGTAATAACGAAGCACTGCACAATATTGACATCTCATCGTGTGTGGCACTCGAACAAATCACTTTCCCTTATTGTGGTATATCGAGCATTGATGTCACAAAAAATCCGAACCTCACAATGATCAACGCATATTCAAACAGCCTTAAGGTAATTGATGTCAGGCAGAATCCCAAACTCAATACCCTGAGAGTGGCGGCTAATCCTGGTTGGGGTCAGGACCCGGATTACTTCTTCAATGTCTATGTTCCGAAGGACTTTGACATTAAAGCACCTCCAACAAATTTCCCACAGAAAGGATGGACATACAAAAACCGAGAGGTGGAACTTGTCTATCGGTACAATTAGGGCATAAAGAAATCGTAATGAAAAATAAGTTGACAATCATATTGTTCCTGGCCGGAGGGTTGAGTCTTTCGGCCCAGGAGCGGACGATAACCTGGACGACTGATCCGGTTGACGGACACCGCACAGGTGTCGTGGCCTCCAACGCGTCGAACGTCGAGGAGGCGATGGGGACGGTCAAGGGCCGCACCTACTATGCTCCTAATGGAAAGAAATTCCGCAAGGGGACTGTCAAGGATGTCGCGAAGATAATGCTTGACGCGCAGCCGGCGATGGCAAAGGTGAAGACAGTGATCGGCCATTCGACCAGAGAGATGGTCCGGACCTATCCCGAGTGCGAGATCTACGACTGGTACATCGACGAATTGATGCGCTCGACCGCTGACAGCACCGGCAAACGGGTTGACATAGGATTCGCCAACCGCGGAGGAGTCCGGATCGATATGCCGGCCGGAGAGGTCCTCTACGATGACATAATGTCAATGTTCCCGTTCCGCAACAACCTCTGCTACGTGGCGTTGCGTGGACGTGACGTAAAGGTCATCCTCGACCAGATGGCATCCACCACCTTCCAGATTGTCGGCGGGATCAAAGTCGTGGCCAAGAACTGCAAGGTTGTCTCGGCTACGATCAACGGAGAGCCGATCGATGATGACAAACTTTACGGAGTCGCCACCTTGAACTTCCTTCTTGACGGCGGAGACGGCTACAAGGTTGCCAAGAACGCAGAGGAGGTCATAACTTGCAACGGCTACCTCTATGACACTATGCTCGCCTACATCCAGAGCCTTACGGCGGCCGGCAAGCCTATCGAGTTCCAGAACCAGCATTGGATCACAATCTTAAAGGAGGACGAGTGATGAAAAAGATAATTTTAGGAATATGCCTGCTCGCGGCATTGACAAACATCGACGCGGCGGCCCAGAAGAGACTCACCATCCTCCACGTCAATGACACCCACAGTCATCTTGAGCCTGAGCGTGCCGGTGACCGTCTTGGACACGGTGGCGTGATCGAGCGCGCGGCCTACCGTGACAGTGTCGTGAAGGCTGACGGAAAGCGTAACGTGCTTCTCCTTCACGCCGGTGACTTCAGTCAGGGCACATCCTACTTCTCCGTGCTCGGGGGCGACATAGAGATCGATCTCATAAACGCGATGAAGTACGACTGCGTCACCCTCGGCAACCACGAGTTCGACAACGGAGTGGACGAGCTTGCCCGTCGACTGGCGAAGATCAAGTGTCCGGTAGTCTGCGCCAACTACGACTTCTCGAACGTGGCTCTGGCCAAATACGTGAAGCCTTACACCATCGTGAAGAAGGCCGGGATGAAGATCGGAATCATCGGCCTTATGCCTGACATCACGATCTTGGTCTCCAAGGAGGTTTCCGACAGGATTCCTGGTTTCGAGAACGCCGAAGTGGTCAACAAATGGGCCGAGTACCTGAAGACAGAGGAAAAGTGCGACCTTGTGATCGCCTTGACCCACATAGGTTTCGAGAACGAGCCGTATCTTGACCAGATGCTCGTCCGCAGGACCCGCAACGTCGATCTTGTGGTCGGCGGCCATTCCCACACCTATCTCAAGGAACCTCATTACGAGAAGAACCTTGACGGAGTGCCTACACCTATCGTCCAGGACGGCGAGTGGGGACTCAATGTCGGCAATCTGAAGATTTCCAGATAGCGTACCCATAAATACTACATAATAATCACATCAGTCCGCCCGGTGGCATCCTTTTGCCTCCGGGCTTTTTGTCACTTCGACAAGATCAGTGACCAAACCAGTGACTCAATGACCGTGGAGATGTAGGAATATTCAGATAATTTTACCAAATTTGTCAGATACTTTCGGCTGCCTAAGCATAGGCTCAGCCACATAATTTATTATGGAACCTATAAGAATCATACTGATCAATATATTCCTTCTGGCCGCGTCATCCGCATATTCGCAAAATGTGGCGGACTCGCTCATCACGGCGTTTGATCACCAGAAAGGAGCCACGGCGACACAAACAGCGGAGAATTTCTTTGAATATCTGGCCAAAGAGGACTTCACGGAAGGGAAGATAGAGCTGCTTCCCGGAAGCAAGGCGGACAGTGTCAAGGCCCTGATCTGGTACTGGGCCGGAGAGTGGTACTATGACGCGCAGGAATATGACAAAGCCATAGAATATTCAAACAAGGCGCTGAACCTCAGCCGGAAGGTGGCCGCCAAGGGAATTGAGTGCGACTGTGACAATGTCCTTTCCATAGCATATTTCCGAAAGTCGGATTACCACAAGTCGCTGGAATACGCCAAGGCGACACTCGCTTTAGGGCGTGAGCTTCAGGATGAGGAGCGGATCGCATATTCATTGAACACTTTGGCCGGGATCTGCCTTGCGTCGAAGCAGCCTGCGGAGGGCGTGAAATACGTCCTTGAGGCCATCCGCATCTGCGAGAGGCAGAATGATTCGCTGAAGCTGGCGGTGCGCTGCGGCATGGCGGCGGAGATCTACCACAGCATGGGCGAGGATGAGAAGAGCCTTGAATATTCCCGCCGCGCCCACGACATCAACAAGGCTATGGGACTGGACGACAAGGCCGCGGTCCGGCTGTCGCAGATGGCGGCGGCGCAGATAGCCCTCGGCCGGTACGACGATGCGGAAAAGTCTCTTCTTGAGGCACTTCCAGAATTGGAGAAAGCCGGGAATATGCAATCATGGGCCATCAGTTGCAACCAGATGGGCGACATCTGCCTCCAAAAAGGAGACCATGAGAAAGCTGTCGAATATTTCCGGGCGGCGCTGAAAGTATTCTCCGAGAAAGGGGATGCCTACAACAAGAGTCATTCGCACTACGGACTCAGCAGGGCTTTGACTCCCCGCAATTCCGATGAGGCCGTGGAGCATCTGATGCAGTACACCCACATCAAGGACTCACTCTACGACAGCGAGATGAACCAAGGTCTCAATGAATATAACGCCCGCTTCCGCAATGAGCAGATCACCAGCGAGCGGGATCATCATCTGAGTTCCAAGCGGAAGATTCTGTGGTGTGGCATCGCGGCCGTCGCCTTGCTCGCCTTCGTGGTCTGGCTTCTCGCCCGGAGGAACAAGTCGATCAAATCGGTCCTTGACGACACGATAACCAAACTCGACGCGGCAAGGAAGCGTTCTGCCTCACGTTCGTCCCAGACTCCGGAACGGGACGTGGTCGAGCCGTTGAAGGCCGAGATACGGAAGCAGATCATGGAGGGAAAGGATGTGGATCTTCAGGAGGCGGCATCGGTGCTTTGCACCACAAGGTCGAACCTCAACCGCCAGATCAAGGCTC
>CAVCRL010000215.1:0-4449 GCA_963604455.1 Lachnospiraceae bacterium
CCAATTTCGGCATCAAGAGCAATGGTGTCCACGACAACACCACGAGCATCCAGGGTGCGATCGATTTCATCGCCTCCAAGGGTGGGGGCACGCTTGAGTTCAGCGTGGGGCGTTATGTCACTGGTGCCGTGCAGCTCAAGTCCGGGGTCAACATCAGGCTTCGTGAGGGTGCCGTGATCGTGGGCTCGACGAACATCTATTCCTACAAGGGGCACAAGGCCATCTTCTGGGGTGAGGGTGTCGAGAATATGTCCATATTCGGCACAGGTGTGATTGACGGTCGTGGTCCGGCCCTTCTGGACGACCTCCACGCCCAGGTCCGGATGAAGCATATTCCAGAGGATGCGGTTGTTCCTACGCTTGTTTATCTCAAGGACTGCAAAAACGTGACCCTCAAGGATTTCATCCTGCGTTACCCGGCCACCAAGGATGATCTTTACATCATCGAGGGGGGCAGCGTCACCGTTGACGGCTGCTACTCGGATATGCGATAGATTAACATATTGTCGCCCCAACTTGTCACAATTAATATGTGACGGCAGGGGAAAAAAGGCAAATGGCTGATTTTGCACGTTACCAAAATCAGCCATTTGATTTTTCCTCTGCCGTTCATTAATACATACTGGTGGAATTGATCTGTTTTTGGGTTTAATTGGGGATGGTCAGAAAAAAAGAAAATCCAAAATTTTGCACGTTACCAAAATTTTGGATTTTATTTTTCTGACCTTTGTGTTTAAGACAGAGATATCAGAACGTGAAGCTAAGGCCGCCTTGGATGGAGAACTGCCAGGATCTGGCTTGGTCTGTGAAGTCGCTTTCCGTGCCGGTTGGAGTGGTGTAACTTTTATTGTTGACCTCTCTGTAGTTATCTGTGATGAAGTAGTGTACTGACGGGAGGAGGCTCAGTTTGAAGCGCCAGATGTTGAATGACAATCCAAAGCCGGCGTCGGCGGTGAGGCTGAACCGGTTCTTGATGTACATATAGCTTTCTCCTTTGACTCCGCCGTATGTGCCGTGTCGGGGGGAATCATCGTTCGGACCGAAAATATATCCCGGGGTCAGGCCGGCGAAGAACTCGATTCTGTTGAACAGTCCGGTGAAGAAACTGCCGACTACATTATCCACAGTAGGGTTCTGGTTGTAATAGTACTTGTTGTGGTAGGCGTTACGCAAAGTGTTCTCCAGACCATCCTCCAGTGTTTGTTTGAACGTGCGCCGTCCACTGCTCCAGGACACGGACAGAGGCAAGCCGAGGTAATCATTGATGTCCATATTCTCGAACATCCACTGTACTCCGCCGTGGAATCCGAACCCTTTGTCGTTGTACTTTCCGTAGGTAAGGCTCATAACTTCTCCGGAATTGGCTCTTGAATGTTCAATCGGAATCCTTACACCAGCAGTGAACCGGATGTCCTGATTGTCAGAATGCACTTTTTGCGCGAGTGCCACGCTTCCCGTCAGCGAAATCACCGCCAACATCACAAGTAACTTTTTCATTTCATTAATAGTTAGTCAGGCCTCCAACCTATCCAAAGAATATGCCAGTTCTGGCGAAAACCTCTTTGAACGGTCTGGCGTTTTGATCTGCTTACTTGACTTTCAACGGGAGGGATGTGAGGTCGGAGTCGGCGGAAGAGGAGCCGAGGAGGATGGTGAAATCGCCTGGCTCTACGGACCACTTTTCGGAGGCTCCCCAGCATTGGAGCATCTCGGGGGTGATGTCGAACTCTACCTTGGTGCTCTCGCCGTTCTTGAGGCGGATGCGGCGGAAAGCCTTCAGCTCCTTGACCGGACGGGTTACGGAGCCATATTCATCACGGATATAGAGCTGAACAACCTCATCGCCGTCATACGGGCCGTTGTTGGTGACGGTCACGCTGGCTTTCAATGATTCAGAAGTACCTATCTCTGACTTGGAAAGCGATGCGTCTGAATATTCAAACGTGCTGTAGCTCAGTCCGAAACCGAACGGCCAAAGGGCTCCGGTCTCGTTGGTGGCGAACAGGCGGGAATATTGCGAATGCTTGTAGTTATAGACGGTCTGAACCTGTCCCACGTTGCGTGGCACGGTCACCGGCAGTTTGCCGGAAGGGTTCACCAGGCCGGTCAGCACCTCGGCGATCGCCTGGCCACCCATCTGGCCCGGCTCCCAGACGTTCAGAATGGCGTTGACGTTGTCCTTCGCCCAGCCGATGCTGAGAGCCCTGCCCGTCATCAGCACGACAACGGTCGGCTTGCCGGAAGCCACAATGGCCTCCAGAAGCTGCTCCTGCATTCCCGGCAAACCGAGATCGTCACGGTCGCAGTTCTCTCCGCAAGTGCGGCCGAAAGCTGAATATCTCTGCGAGTTCTCCCCGACCACTACGATGTTAACGTCAGCGGCGGAAGCCTTGAAACGAGCCATCTGAATACCTTTCGCATTGACATTAGTGATCTTGCCACCGAAACAGAGCGTGTCGATGGACACGCCAGGCATTGCGGCCTTGAGTCCATCCAACACTGTGATGACATCATCGTCACTCTGCGGCACTGCCCAGTCACCGAGAATGGTCTGGCTGTCGGCGTTCGGTCCGACAACGAAGACCCGACGTGGATTCTTCAGCGGAAGCGTCCCGTCATTCTTCAGCAGCACAAGTCCCTGGCGAGCGGCCTCAAGGGCTGTCTGACGATGCTCGGCGGCTCCTTCCAGGACCTCAGGAATCTCTGGTACAGGCTGCTCGAACAGTCCGAGGGCGAACTTCACGGCCAGAATCTTGCCGGCGGCCTGGTCGATGCGAGACTCCGGAATCCTGCCGGATTTCACGGCGGCGACCACAGCCTCGAAATATTTGTCCCCCTGCATGTGCATATCAATTCCCGACTCCACGGAAACCACAAACGCCTCGGTCGAGTCCGGAACCCAATGATGCATAGAGTGAAGCCTCTCGATGTCCATCCAGTCGCTCACCACAAATCCGTCAAATCCGAGTTCGTCTCGCAGCAAGTCATTGAGCAGCCACTTGTTACCGTGGCACGGAATCCCGTTGATCTCGTTGTGCGCCGCCATCACCGTCCCGACTTTAGCGTCACGGATCGCCGCCACAAACGGTGGCAGATAAAGCTCACGCAACTTGCGCTCGGAGATGTCCATCGGCGCTGCGTTCAGTCCACCGGCCGGCTCACCCCCAGCGATCAGATGCTTGGCACAAGCCATCACGTGATTTCCTGAATATTTCCCGTCACGTCCCTGAAATCCCCAGATAGCATATTTCCCCATCTCGGAAGTCAGCAGCGCATCCTCGCCAAACGTCTCGCCCATTCTTCCCCAGCGAGCGTCACGAGCGATGTCCAGATTAGGAGCGAATGTCCAGAAGAGTCCCCTCTGGCGCATCTCAAGCGCGGTCTCCTCTCCGATCTTCTCCATCAGTTCCGGATTGAAAGTGGAGGCCATATTGATGTTCGTAGGATAGACCGTGCACCCTTCGATCAGCGCGTTCCCGTGGATAGCATCGATTCCCAGCAGCAGCGGAATCCCCAACCGGCTCTCCTGAGCCATCTTCTGAAGCGCCACCGCCTCCGTGGATGTCATCACGTGCAGAAACGCACCCACTTCACCTCTGCGAACCTTGTCGGACAAATCCTTGTTGCCCAGATTCTCATCGGTAGCGTCAATGTTCTTGCGTGCCGATCCCTTCCCCGGCTCCACATAACACGGCGCCACATACTGGCACATCTGCCCGACCTTCTCCTCCAACGTCATCTCCTTCAGCAGCAACGATGCCCTTTCCTCCGCCGTCAACGAAGCGTCCCGCCAGTCCTTCTGCGAGCACGACATCATTGCGATTGCAATTCCTAATACTATTGCGATTCTTTTCATCTTTCTTATTATTTTGTCCTTGTCATAGTCGCTTCGACAGGCTCAGCGACCGATGTATTGTGGACCCTGAGCTTGCCGAAGGGTCAAAGTCATCTTGTTTTTGGGTCACTTCGACAGGCTCAGTGACCAATGTGTTGCGGTCGCTGAGCCTGTCGAAGCGACTATATTATCATATTCATAAAGTGTTGCTCTTTTTGCCGCGAGGCGCTTCCCCCGAGGGACCATTCACCCGGACAGGGCGCGAAGCGCAGGTCCCTCGGAGGTATGCGCCTCGCAGCAAAACCCAACGTTAACAAGGCAAAACCAAAGCCTCAATAAAAAATCAAACTATCGAACAGAAACAACAACCTTCTCTCCGACACCAACCTTCCCCGCTGACAGACAAACCATCCCGTCCTCGTAGCTCCAATCCTCAACAGCAACACCATTGACAGAAACCGAGCCCGGACGAGCGTCCCTCTGGATGCGGAATGAATATTCCCGCTCCGACGGCATCCCCTTGAAGCCACCCTGAACCGGATTCACCACAACCTCGACACCACCATCCTTCTCGTGCGACTCAAACAAAGTGGAAGCGATCCCCCCGTTCTCAT
>CAVCRL010000216.1:0-4409 GCA_963604455.1 Lachnospiraceae bacterium
GATCTTGACCTTCCGTCCGGTCGATTCGTGCGAAACAGACGAAAGCTTGGCGTACCGCATCAACGCAAGACACGCCACCGGAAGCCTTACGGCGGCCACAAGTTCCGGCTTCTCATCCTCATCGTAGGCCTCCGCGGCCTCGTTGACCACCTCGGAGCCCACAAGCCTTGCCACCTCGTTGGTGGCGAACCTGATCTCCGTCTCGATCAGCCTGAAAGGAGAAGAAGCGTACCACTGGCCGGTCAAATCCTCCAGTTCCTTGGAACCGTCCCTGTTCCTGTTGAACAAATCCATCATATTCACTGATTTTTAACCCTTGCCGAAGAAGTCAAAGCGTCCTCCGCCTCCAACTGCTTGTGGAAGAACCCAAGTTTCAGCCCCTTTCCAGGGAAATTGAACGCTATCGCCTGGTTGATCGGCTCCAGAATCGTCTGTGAGGCGATCTCCGTGTCCGAAAGCAGGAACAACTTGAACGCATAGAGCAGTTCAGATCCTGATGCCAGCTTTCCGTTCACCATCACGTTCGACAGCGATGGATGCAGCCCCATTCCGGACGTGATCGCAGATGCCGAAGCCTCCGAGATCTTCAACTGAGCCTCCACAAAGTCCTTCATCTTCTGGTCTATCGCCTCCACGGACCAAGACACACGCCCAGCACCGCTTTCGGACGGCATATCGAGCGAATAGAAGAACTTTCCAGCGTTCTCCTTGCCACTGAGCACATCCTGCATCTGCAACAGCAGGTCTTCCGTCAACCGGCTGATCTCGTTCTCCACCTTTGTGTCATCCCAAGTCGGATGAACCATCCTAAGACGGTCGCGCCTTTCCTCCCAGTACTCCTTTGGAGCCTTCACCAGATAGGCAAGGTTGATTCCGTTGTCCGTCACGTACTTGAATATGGTCGGAATCTCCGAACCCTTGACAATCCAGCGCAACGCGCCCCAGTACTGAGGTACCGCATAGAAATCCCTTGCGAATGAATATGTATGGTTGTACGAAGCCGAGGCTCCGAACCGTCCCGGATTCCTCCTGTCATAGACCGGATAGACCCTCACGCCCGTCCCCACGCAGGAATGCTCGAAATCCCCGACAACGATGTGCCTGACGTCCTTGATGTCCCTAGAATCCGTCCACTCCAGCCTTGCGTTCTTTGAAGGAATATGCTCAAGATAGGCGATCTTTGGCTCCTTGCCTATTCTCCGGCCTTTCTCCAGGTACTTGGCATCGAAGAAGCCTTTCAGGTGCAGATAGTCGGTCATACATCCCTTGATGTAGCTGACATAGTCCCAGCTGTCCAGCCACGCCTGGATCTCCCTGTCCTCCTCCCAGTTGTGGACGATGTTCCCCTCTTGGTAAGCCAACCGGTTCAAGAACACGCCCTGACCATAGAGAAGTCCCATCTGCCTTTCAAGGATTCCTGGGCCAAGATTGTTTTCGTCCAGAATGTCCCTAAGGTGTACCGGCAGGTTGTTGTCGTGGCCGAACGGCACGATCTTCTGGCCGCAAATCGTCTGGGGCAACTGTTCCCAGTTCCTCTGTTGCGCCATCCAGAACACGGAGTCCAGACTGCTGTCCCTCCTGTTGGAAAGCGCGAAAGCCCGGCCATCGTTCAGCCGCAGGACGGATGTGTGGTCGGATATTTTTTCGATTCTGCTCATACGAGTATCAGTTTTTGTCCGTTGAATGTCATCAGAAGCGGCTGGTAGAAACGCCTCGACTCTCCGGTCTCCAGATCCACGTAGCCCTCGATCAGGTCAGCGTTCTTGTTGTGCTCCTTGACCTCCCTATGCCGGAGAACCCCGCGGCGTACATAGACGATCCCGTCGCTTTTGCCTTTCGTGGGGTTGTAGCTCATAAACGAGAAACTGAAGCAACTGTCTTCCTCAGACAGCCGCCTCATCTCGGCCAATGCTTCATATACGTTCATATCACAAAGTTAACCACCTCATCAGAGGGGATAAAGGACACTATGAGCAAGTCGCTTCGGTAGGCTCAGTGACCAAGACTACAGCTAAGGCCTATCGAATTTCAGCTAAACGACCTTGTTTTGTGAATATATTCCCGTCAAAGTCAAGAGACTCAAAGCCTTGCGCCCCGTCACGGCAAAAATGCCCTTTTTCGGACGCAAAAGAGCTCGGGCCGCGCAGTTCAAGAATCGCAATTGCGATTCCTTTCTGAGGGTGATATATGGCGCACACCCCGCTCAGACCTTCTTTTCACCGACCGCGCGCGGATCCGTCGCCGAGGACGGCAGCATCGTCTTCCCGCTGGCCAGCCCTCTCAATTGCTTGGTCATCACAAGATACTTGAAAGAGTCCGATGGGTTGGTGGATTCAGTTGGCAGCTGCTCGACCGGCAACTTCTCGGTTCTCTTATCCTTGAACACGACACCGTTCCTTACAACAGTCCTTGCCTTCTCCAGTGACAGCTTCAGATGCTTGGCCGCATACGCATCGATGCGGATCACAGGCAACCTCGGATTCCGTTCGCTCATTATCTCCTGCATAAACGAGTATTCCTCCGGCTGTCCGATGTTGCCTTGGTTGATGGACATCAGCTGTACCGTCCACCCTGTTCGGCGACCGTTTTCATCGTACTCGATGGATTTCTTGAGTTTGCTGACCTGATCCTCACCCACGGACTTGTAGACGTTGCCCGCACGGTCATAGTACAGCATCAGGGTCTTGCGTCTTACAGGCGCGAAGAACGTGCGGAACTTCTCTCCCAGATCAGGAACATATTCAGGCGCCAAAGTGTAGAGGAACTTCACCACGCGTATGCACGCACGGCCTTTCTCGGTGTCGTTCTGGGCGATGGACATCGAGCACATATTCCCGAAATCCACTCCTGCCATCAATGGTTTGTCGAGATCGAGATATTTCAGAACCCTGCAATCCTCCTGATCAAGCAGACCGAATCCATCGTAGGCATCCTCATCAGTGCCGTCGTAGTAGAAGTGGCGTTCGCTCAGGGATGTGTAGAAGCGGTCGCCGGATTCCAGGGACGGGCGCATCGAGAGGATGGCCGTGTTCAGATCAGGCAGCTTACCGGCGATGGCATCCCCGAACCATTGCTCTGTGAGGATGTCCACATTGATGTAGGAGGATGCCAGCATAAAGAAAGTCCTGGCTTCCTTGCGCATCCTCAGTTCAGTCCATCGGGCTTTCCACTGTTCGGCCACACGGCATTTGCTGCGATAGACGTTCAGATCATCGGCACTGTGAGTCTTCATCCACTTGTCTTTGGCGGCGGCAGCCTCGTGCAGGCATTCGTTATAGACCAGTCCGGCCTTCAGCACAAGCACGATGGCCGGGATGTCCATATTGTGGGCATATTTCAGGATCCAGTCATATTCCCCGATGTGCGTGGTGTCCGGCATATCGGTGGTGAAACTGAACCCTCGGTAGAAGACGCTGCGTCCATATTCCTGCCTGTAGCCACGGACGGCCTTCAGCAGGTTGGAGATCTTGTCTTCCCGGAAATATTTCACCTCATCCCCGAAGCAGAACACATAGGAGGCTCCGGCCAGTGTGGCCGGGCGGTCAAGGGAGCCGAACCGGATGTTGGTGCCGGTGTAGAAGATGATCGTGCGTTTGTAGGAGACCAGTTTGTTGAAAGGCTTCCAGAAATGAGGTTTCAGCCAGTCCGGAAGGGATGCCATCTCCGCATCGGTGAATGTCGGCGGTTCCTTCTCGATGACATAGTGGACACCTTCACGCAGGCCTTTGCGCTCCAGTCCCTCAAGAACGGATGGAAGGATGTTGGCGTTTAGGTTTGTGAACGTGTCGGCCACCCATACGACGGGCGCTCCAGGCATATCATAGATGACATCCAACAGTCTTTCGGCCTGGATGTCGGTTGTCTTGGCTCCACCACGCCCCACGACATTGAGGTTCTGACAGGCGCCGGCCAGCGACACGATCTGGGCGAAAGGGTTCTGGTACTGGACGGAGGCGGCTTGTGTGGATTCCGGTTTAACTCTCTTCCTTTGCATCCTCAAGGTATTTTACGATGTCAAGGTCAACAATGCCGGCATCTGTCTTGAGCCGCCTTTTGACGGACTCCGGAGCGACCACGGTGTCAATCTGCCTTTCCAGCTCATCACGGTTGGCTGCCGGAAGTCCGATTGATTCAGGTGTGGCGGAAAGCAGACGGAACATCGGCTGGTAGATTTCAGCTGGAAGTTTGGCCGGATCGTCTTTGTCCAGCTGGAGGGCACGTGCCTTGTTGGCAAGGATGTCGGCGGCCACGGCATAGTCCTTCGATGTCTTGGCGGCATCCCTCGCGGCGACATAGAGCGTGTCGAACTGATCCGCCATTTTGTTCCGCATCGCCTCCTTGGAGACCTTGCGGTTGCAGTAGAAGAGTTCCACGGCTTCTGAATATATGTCCGCGGCCCGCTGGTAGGG
>CAVCRL010000217.1:0-4392 GCA_963604455.1 Lachnospiraceae bacterium
CGGACAACGAGGCCATGTTGATGATGCGGCCGTTGCGGTGCGAGACCATCGGCTGAAGAAACGGACGGGTGACGTTGTAGAAACTGTTCAGGTCTGTGGACATCACCTTGAACCAATCCTCAGGCTCAAGCCAAAGGAGAAGATTGTCCTTACGGACCCCGGCATTGTTCACAAGAACCTCAACATAATCGTCCGGATGCTTTTCCTGCCAACCTGTTATCGCCTTGATCGACTCGTCGGTGTCGGCCACATTGAACTTTAGCAATTCTCCGCCACCGCCACCTTCCTGAATAAGACGCAAGGTCTCCTGCGCCGCCTCGTCATTCGAGACATAGTTGATCACGACACAGAACCCCATCTGAGCCAGTTTCACACAGACCGCGCGGCCGATTCCACGGCTTCCCCCGGTCACAAAAGCGTATTTGGACATAAGATATTCAAAATTAATTCATTATTTCTTCGTTAGTAATCCTTTCTTTTCAAGCCACATAAGGAAAAACTTGTCATACACCGAGTATATTCCCAAGTCATTGGTGATGAAGTCCTTTTCAAGGAGTCCCTTTACAGCTGACGCCACACTGCTTGATGATGTCAAGCCATATTTTTTCACAAACGCACTCCCAGAAACCTCTTTAGCATTACCCTCAGAAGCGATTGCCAAGAACACATCCCTTTGCTTTACCGGCATTTGGTACAGCAGGGATTCATAAGTGTCAGAAGAAAGCCTTATCACGAAATCTGTGGCTCCACCAATCATATCACACGTGCATGTGGCTCCCTTATCTGTCATTGAAAACAAGATATTCAACACTCTATGAATATAACTGGTCACAGCATCAAATTTTCCGTAAAGCACACTTATCACCTCCGGGTCAACAGACCGTCCTCTTTCCTCAAATTTCTCGACCGCGAACTCGATGTATTTCCCAAGAGGAATCGGGTTGAGATTCATTACTGTGACACCTTGATAGAACGGGCGGGAAGGTGATGTGAACATTCCATTCATCAGATGCCTGTGGCTACCGGAAAAGATAAAATGAGCATTGGTCGTTTTCTGGACATAGGTTCTTATTGACGCCTCCACATTAGTGTCGGCATACTTCGTTATCTGTTGGAATTCATCAATAGCCACAATGCAGGGACGATCCGCATTTTGAAGATAAGAGAATATCTCATCAAGAGTCACGGCCGGATTTCTGATCTCACCCAATCCGACACTCCAATTCGGCTGACCGTTTATGTCAAATGAAATCTCGGCGCGAACCGAACCCAAAGCGGAGACAAACTTCTCCCAAACATTCTTTCCTTTCGGTCTCAATGCATCCAGCACCGCCTTTCCCAGCACATTAACGAAGTCACCAAGAGACTTGGTGGCATATATGTCAATAAGGAAACAGTAATATGAGTCCTGAAACTCCTCACAGTCAAAGACGTGATTGATGAGTTCTGTCTTGCCAAGCCTTCTTGGAGACACAAGAGCGACATTATGTTCGTTCAATAGCAGAGTCCTAAGATCTCTGGTCTCCTCCACCCTGTCGCAGAAATACTCCGCTCCAACATATCCGTTAGTCACAAAAGGATTCTTCATATTCACCTCATTTCCAACAAATATACACAATAATTTCTCATCGTCATAAAATAGTAATCATAAAATGACGATGGGAATATTTCTTAGGGAAAAAGACGGTGAATCAGCACAGGGTGATGAAATCCTTGCCGAGAAGCTCGCGGCAGGTGAGGACGGAGGTCATGGAGACACCTAAGAGGCCGTGGAGGTTGAGGCTCTGGCCGGTGAAAAGGAGGTTTTTCAGCGGGGTGCGGGGCGATAGGATGGTGCGCAGAGGGGTTCTCCAATCGTGACGGATGCCGAATGCGGAGCCTTGGGGCGTGGAGGTGTAACGGGAATATGTCAGCGGGGTGCTGGTGTAGATGCTCTCAATGCTGCCTTCCAGCCACGGAAGCCTCGAAGCCACCAAATCAAGACATTCTTTTAATTTTCTTTGCTTTATCGATTCGTAGGATTCCTCAGAATCAGATGCGATTGCCTTGCCGGATGAAGAAAGACTGCGATCTGACTCATCTACGCCCAAAATGAAAGGCATTGGACTCATCAGATCCAAATGCGTCACACCACCTTGCGCCTCTGGATAGAAATGCACCATAACCGACTCTGTGACAGACGGATCGGAATGCCACAGGTCAATGCCCTCACGATGAACGAATATATTCCCGTCAGGGCAAGCAACGCTTCCGGGCTTCAGACAGATATTGGCCGTGAACACTCCAAATGTGTTGTCCAAAGCTGCGATTCTTTCCTTATAGATTTTACGGAGGCCGTCAGAGATAAGGCCAAGAGTCACAACGGGATGGGCATCGGAGATCACCCAATCGGCCTTCAACTTTTCCGTTCCGTTCACCTCAACCTCGGAAACCTTTCCTGACACGGCTCTGATCGAAGTGACCTCGGAACCGGTTCTGACAATGCCGCCCATAGCGGTTATGGAATCCACCATCCTGCGGACTATCCGATCGCCTCCTCCTTCCAGTTTCCAGGCGCTTTGGATGAACGAATTGTTGATTTGGGCAAAGACGTACAACGGCAGGGACTCACGCAGTTCCATCCGCATAAACGAACCGCTAAGTACTTGACACAAAAGAGGATCCTCGATTGTGGAGCGAAGATATTCATAGGCGCTTCGACCCAGAAGGTCATTCATCTCCACACTGTCGCCTTCAAAGATTTTGAATATGTCGTCTCCGACTTTTTTGAGAAAACGGGTATATTCATTGAGATTGTTTCTTTCGGCAGGGAAACGCTCCGCAAGCCGTTCCACAAAACGGTCGTGCCCCGAGGCAAGCGGGTAGGATTGGCCGCCGATGACGATTTCATCGACACAATCGGGATTTATCTGCTTCCAAGGCAGATCCATCAACCCGAAATATTCAAAGAAAGGGCGCAGGGACTGGCCTTCGCCAAGGCCACCGACATAGTGGAGCCCCGTGTCAAAGATTCGCCCTCCACGTCTGAAAGATTGAAGGCAACCACCAGGCTTGGAGGCTCGCTCAAGAATCGTCACCCGGAAGCCTTTTTTGGCCAGAATGTAGCCACATTCCAGTCCGCCCAATCCGCTTCCTATGATGATGACACTTTTCTCCACCTTGACTATTCAGATAGCATTTTGTCTTTCCACTCTTGGAAGAACGCCGGACCTACAGGATCGAACCCGCCGTCCTCGGTCGTGAACAACTGTACGGTCGAAGCCTTGAGAATCAGATCGTTGTCCTTCTCGTTACGAATCTCGTAGTCAAAACAGAGTTTCGCACCCTCGGCAGGTTTCCAAGTGATGGTCACAAGCAGGGTGTCATCCACAGTCGCCGCTCTTAGAAAACGCACCTGAAGGTCGTATATCGGAGCGTAATAACCTTGTTCGCTGATATGGAGGTAGCTGATTCCGTAGCGATGACCGAAAGCCTCACGGGCATCCTCAAGGTATTTGATGTAGTTCCCGTGCCAGACCATCCTGATCGGATCCACTTCCGAGAAGCGAACCTTGACACGCACTGTCTCGCTTATGACCGTCATATTACAAATTCTTGATTATCAATGTAGAATTAGTGCCGCCGAAGCCGAAAGAATTGGAGAGGAACACATCGAAATGCCTTGACATCCTCTCGGCCGGAATCAGAAGCCGTGCGGAATCCTCGTCCGGATTCTCGAAATTCAGATTCGCGGCGATGAAGTCGTTCTTCATCATAAGCATCGAGTAGATCACCTCGCTGGCCCCGGCCATCCACATCTCGTGCCCTGTCTGGGATTTCGTGCTGGTCACCGGGACGGTTCTGTCACCGAAGACAGAGGCGATCGCCTTGGCCTCGTTGGCGTCTCCTACGTGCGTGGAGGTGGCGTGAGCGTTGATGTAACCGATTATATTCCTGTCTATTCCGGCTTGTTTGACAGCCATTTCAAGAGAGCGTCTCGGGCCGTCCACATTCGGGGTGGAGATGTGGTCGCCGTTGCCGGAGAATCCATAGCTGAGCACTTCACCGTAGATCCTCGCACCTCTTCTGACAGCGGACTCGTAGCTTTCCAGAATCACAGTCGCGGCGCCTCCGCTCGGAACAAGACCGTCTCGGTCACGGTCGAAAGGACGACTGGCTTTTTCCGGCTCGTTTTCCCGGACTGAGAACGCGGATATTCCGTCAAAAGATGCAACAGCGTAAGGATGGACCTCCTGCGCCCCGCCACAGACAACCATTTTCTGAAGCCCGTGCTGGATCAGTAAGGCTCCGAGACCGATGGCGTGCGAACCGCTCGCACAGGCTCCCGACACTGTCAAGTTCATTCCCTTGAGTCTGAATATGCAGTCGAGATTCATCGTCACGGTCGAGTTC
>CAVCRL010000218.1:0-4390 GCA_963604455.1 Lachnospiraceae bacterium
AGGTTGTACCTGTCATTGCTGTCGCTCCATTGGTAAAATGAAGAACATTTCGATAGACATAATGAAACGACGGTCACATCAGATTTGTCAGAAAAGAGTTGCTCAATAAGAATATGTGTATGAGGAAGAGTATCTTTTTATTTGTCACGGTCATATTGTTGACTTCGTGTGGGGCGTTCGACCGTGATTACAAATTTTATTTTTATAACCACTCTTCTCGTGATATTAGTATAATAATAGATCTGAATGCAAGGGATGAGATAATATCTTATGGAAGTTGGGCCGAGACAATCGGCGCATCGACGTATAGATCTGTTAATGCTTATAAATCGTGGGATAAAGTGGTGAAAGACTCTATGCATATTTATGTGATAGATGCGGAACAATTATTGCTCCCTAATGATTATTTGTCGGAAGATTTAATTGAAAAAATCGAACCAGAGATGATATTGACCCGAATGACAGTCACGCATAAGGATTTTGATAATAAGAGGGTGGATTATTGGCCGTAGGATCTCGTTTATAGAATAGAAAGATGTCGAATATGTGGCTTGTGATTCAGCACCATTTAGTTGTAGAATAGTTCGAAAAGACCGATTACAAAACACCTTCACGTTACTGTGCCACAGAAGTGGGTGAGTGCCAGCCGCGGCTGAAAAAGTCGATGCTTAAAGCAATAGTTTTTCAGCCGATGAGCCACCTGAGTGGGTTGTAATAGCGATGTGGCTGAAGGCGTTTTGCAAGAAATATTGCGTCACAGCAATTGGCTCTCAATATATTCAGATGTCATCAAAACACTGGAATAAAGTTATGAATAGAGTATTGTCCGGAAATATTTATGAGGTAATGGTGCCGAATGAGAGGAAGCGCTATTTTCAGTATGTCGGTAAGGATCTGTCTCAGTTGAATGGGGATGTGATACGTCTTTTTAGTAGATTTTACGAGATGAATGCTTCTCCAACGGTGGAGGAAATCATTTGCGACGAAGTTGATTGCTATATGCATACAGCGGTGGGAGCGGGAGTGAAATTCGGGCTGTGGGCTCACTATGGCCGCAATAAGGACGTAGGCTCAAAGGACGTGTACTTTCGTGATGCGAACGATTACGGCCATTATCCGGGGCAGCGGATTGTCTCTCATAATTGGACCGTGTGGAAGATGAACGGGGAAAGGAAATATGTCGGAACCCTTCCCGAGGAATATTACTCAGCGCATATCGGGCTTCTGTTCAGTCCTTTCTCTGCCGCATATCGAATATCTCACGGCTGTTATAAAATGAAGTTTTATCCGTTATATGGAAAAGAAGATATGTAAAATGAATATCAGGCACCTGAAATCAATCCTCAAAAAACGAGGTTATAATGATGTGCGCTTTTATTATACTTTATGCTTGCCATCCTTTAGGATTCAACCAGTGTTAACTGTTGGGACAGATCCTTATTGTTGTCTTATGAAAGATAAGGATAATAGATGGATAACTACTATGCAGGAACGAGGTAACTTACTGGAGAGGCGAACGTTTTATTCAGAATCAGAAGCGTGCTCATATTTTGAGAGGCTTGTCGCGGGTAAAGAATATTAGAAATGATGAACGAATATGAAAATCTGGCATAGTAAGCATATTCGTTTATTATAAGCATTGAAATATGGAACGGAATCAATTGTCAGAAAAATGCAGGTTGGTGATCCTGTCTTTGATGTCATATGCCAAGGAGATTTGTAGTAACAGGTTTCCGGATAATATGATGTTCATTAAAGGCTATAATGTAGAATCGTGTGTAAAAGGCGATCTTTCTCGAATGGATGAAGATTTGTTTGATTTGATAGCCGATAACGAGATATTTCCAATGGAATCAATTATAGACGATATTCTGGAAATACAGTCACGTTGCGAGAATAACCTGCAAAAGAAGAGGCATATTGGGACGGTAGATTTCAGTCTATTCTGTACGACCGAATCAGATACGGTAATAGTCGTGCAGATTTATTATTCGCCTGTCCCGGTGGAAATCAAATACCACTGGAGTGTTCCGCTACCTTTGTCCTATAGAGAGGGAGAACAATTTGACCTGAATTGGAAATATAATTATTAATAACCTTAAGATTGTTGTGGTCAACTCGTATATAATTACCTAGCGCGATGAAAAATTCTCAACTTTATTTTGATTTAAATGGCAGTGTCGAGAAATGACTTCAATGGATTCCTGTTAAGGAGCGATAACCTTTTACAAAACGCTTTCACGTTACTATGCCATAGAGGTGGACGAGGACACGCCACGGCTGAAAAAGTCGATGCTTAAAGCAATAGTTTTTCAGCCGATGCGCCATCAGAGTGGGTTGTAATGACGATGTGGCTGAAAGCGTTTTGCAAGAAATTGACTTTTAATATATTCAGATGTCATTAAAAGCACTGGAATAAATGAAAAATGATAGAGAAAACAGCAATAGTTTTATTTTTGAAATGGGGATATGACGACTAAACAAATTGATGAGCTTATGGAAGAAATAATATTAACGGAAAAAGAATATGAATTCTTGCAGCACTTTCTATTAAAGAATAACTTCCCGATTGAGATATTGAAAGCAGGAGAACCACCAAAGCTGGTTTTGGATAGTGATGATATGTCGTTAAATCTAGTAGACCTTTTGGGTGATGAAGTCGTTCTTCATTTTGATTCAGAATATGAGCCAACGGAAACAGGCTGGGTTATAGAATCGTTGATAGATAAGATAAATAAATGAGAAAGGTGTTGTTCATAGTAGTTATTGTCTTCATTGGTGCTCTTCAGTCTTGTGTACATAAAGAGGGTGTCTGGTATCATTTTATCAATAATTCTGCCGATGAAGTTGAGTTTCTTTTTCCGATCAAACCGATGAGCTATTATTCATTTATTTGTGGAGATATGTTTGACATTGATATTCACGACACAACAATTACTTCGACAAGACCTCTTTTTGCGCGTCATTCGGTTTTTCCATATGATGACGATCAATTATTTAGTAATTATACTACTCTGGAAGAGATGTCACCGTATGATACCGTTAGGATCTTTGTCTATTCAAGAAAAGATTCCAAAAAAGTTTTTGAGGTTGATGAATATTATTATCGTTATGATTTGACTACAAAAGATATGCGTAATTTATTGAATGACAAGAATCAATTGGAAATAAGTTATCCCCCAGATGATCGAATGAAAGATATCAAAATGTGCCCTAGATACAATTGAAAATGATATTGAAATAAGAGGAATATATCAGTTTTGAGATTATGGCTTAGATATAGAAATAGAGAAACTTCTATGGCACGGCAAGAGGAGCATAAACAGGCGATATTGCTCCTGTCGGAGGTAAAAATGCGTATGACGGTGGCATTATGTGGAGAAAATGCGCCTGTCGGGAGCGTTGGTTGAAATCTTGTCTTAAATAGGGCGGTTTTGTGCGATTTTATAAACAGAATCGAACCAAAGGCACTGATGTGATATTTCAGAATGGCGATCCTGTACTATTCTGAAAGAGAAGGTGTTGTGTGTCTGCGAAAATTTTGGAACGGTCTTTGATATGGCGATGCCTCAATATTCAGAATCAGGCTGGCCTGGTTCGCAAAAACAGATTGCTATGAGTAAACTGAACAAAAGAGCCATTATTGGCGCGGTCGCTGTGGCTGTTGTCGCCACGGCAGTTGTCATCATCGTTCTCAGACCGAAACATCACGAGGAGGAGCTACCTGTGGTCAGCATTGACACGGTCCGGACGAAGAATGTGGAGATTTACGGAGAGTTTCCGGGAAGGATTCGCGCGCAGCAGTTCGTTGAGGTGCGGGCGAGGGTTGAAGGCTATCTTGAGAAGATGATGTTTGAGGAAGGAACATACGTGAAGAAAGACCAGGTTCTGTTCATCATAGATCCCAAGCAATATAAGGCCCAGGTTGACAGGGCTGAGGCCATCGTGACAAAAAACAAAGCAATGGCCTTGAAGGCGGAGAGGGATCTGGCGAGGATCAAGCCTTTGTTCGAGCAGAAGGCCTCCAGCCAGCTTGATCTGGACAACGCTGTCGCCGCCTATGAGAGCGCAAAGGCTGACGTGCAGGTAAGCGAGGCGAATCTGACGGAAGCCCGTCTCGCATTGAGCTACACTACGGTACGTTCTCCTATCAGTGGCTACATAAGTGAGCGGCACGTGGACATCGGTACTCTTGTCGGCCCAGGATCACAATCCCTTTTGGCGAATGTGGTCAAGAGCGACACAGTGCTCGTGGAGTTCAAGATGACCGATCTGGATTATCAAAAATGTAAGGCCAGAAATGTGAATCTCGGCCAGAAGGACACCAGCCGGCATTGGGAACCGTATGTGACCATCACTATGGCGGACAAGTCTGTGTACAAGTACAAGG
>CAVCRL010000219.1:0-4332 GCA_963604455.1 Lachnospiraceae bacterium
CCTCCAGCTTCACGTTAATACCAGAAGTAGGCGAGTTAATCGCATCCTTGATCGCTTCCAGTTTCTCATTGGCCGTCCCAGCTGTCGCGTTCAAGGCATCTATCGCCTTCTGTACGAGGCCGAGTGTGCTGTCCTCTCCCACAAGACCGCTTTGGATAGAGCCCTCTATCGCCGCCAATTTCCCGGAAAGGGTGTTTGTCTGGCTGCCTATCGTCTCGTTGATAGCGTCAAGCCTCTCATCCACAGTGCCTTCAAGAGCTTCAACCGCCTGTTTGACGAGATCGATAGCCTCAGCGTTCTTTACAAGACCTTCCGTCACCGCCGCCTCGATGAGTGTCATCTTCTGCCCCAGCTTCTTCGTCTGCCTGGCAATCGCCTTCCGGATAGATTCCAGTTTCGTCTCAACCGTCCCCTCAAGAGATCCGATGGCGTCCTTCACAAGCTCAAGGGCCTTTTTGTTATCAGCGAAACCGGATTCGATGGCCGCCTCGACAAGGACAAGTTTCGAACTGAGTTCCGTAGTCTGACTCTTGACGGCGGACTCGATCGCGGCGAGCTTCTCTTCCATCGAACCGGTCAGCGACTCGATCGCCGCCTTCACAAGGCCGATAGCCTGGGCGTTGGAGTCAAAGCCCTCTCCGGCGGTCTTCTCGATCAGTGCGAGAGCCTTCTCGATCAAATCAAGTTTGGCGCCGAGATCCGATGTCTGGGTCTCGATGGCCTTCTTGACAGCGTCAAGTTTCTCAGCCGTGGTCGTATTCATTGATTTTATCTCATTGATGAGCTTGCCGGTCATCTCCTCGTACTTGAGGACTCCGTTCTCATAGGCCTTTGTCAGGACATCAGCTTTCTGGGAGATCGTAAGAGTCTGATTCTTGATAGCCTCCTCCACAAGAGAAAGTTTCTCTTTAAGTGTCAGAGTCTGGCTCTTCATAGCCTCCTCAAGGAGTTCCATCTTCTTAGAGATCGCAACTGTCTGATCCTGGAGTGCCTTCACCAGATCGCTGTAGTCATTCGTCACAGTTGTCGTCTGTTGGAATCTGATGTCCGGTGAGTCATACTCACACGAAACAACCGCTGCCATCATCGTGCAGGCGGCAAGAGTGATAAGGATTCTTTTCATAAAATTGGGTTTTAGTGGCTTTCGCCGGTTATAAAATAAATTTCAAATAAGGTCTCTGCAAAAATACTGACGCAAGATAGTCATTATTGCTTACAATCACAAACCAACGTCGGATATTCATAGAAAAATATTCATCAGATAGGTCACCAAGCCTGGACAAGCGCCCAGGCTGACAGTCTCTGGTCGGCCCACCCAAAGGGAGTTATGCCGCCTTCGGCAACGTGAATATGAACTCCAGTCCTCCGGCGATGCCTAAGCGGACGGAAATGGTGCCACGGTGAAGCAGCACAGAGTTCTTTACGATGGCGAGTCCCAGTCCCGTTCCGCCCATCTTGCGCGAGCGTCCCTTGTCGATGCGGTAGAATCTTTCAAAAAGATGAGGAATATGCTCGGACGCCACTCCCGGGCCGTTGTCCGAGAAACTGAATGTGTAGAAATCCGTGCTTTCCGACAGGACCTGCACGGTGATCGTCACCCCCTCGCCCCCGTATGCGATGGAATTGTCAGTCAGGTTTCTGAATATCGAATACAGCAGCGACGGGTTGCCGTCCACCTGCACTCCAGGATCCACCAAACTCCTGAACGTCACGTGGTTCGCCTCCATCTGCATCGACACGTCCCGCCGGATGGATTGAAGCAGATCGGGGATATTCACTGATTCAAACTCATACCCCTGAGGAGCGTCATCGAGCTTGTTAAGAGTTGATATGTCCGCGAGAAGGCTGGACAGGCGACGGCTTTGGGCATAGCAGCGCTGTATGAACTGGTCCTTCGTCTGAGCATCTATGTCCGGATTGGACACTATAGTCTCAAGATAGCCCTGGATGCTGCTTACCGGAGTCTTCAGCTCGTGGGCCACATTCTGCGTCAACTGCCTCTTCAAGCGGGTCTTATCCTCCTCACTGTCACGCAGTTTGTCATACATACTCACCTTTCCCTTCTCGATCGACTCCTTTAGATGAATATACCGTCCGCGCATCGTGACCAACGCAAGGACAAGCAGAAGAATGACTATGGACAGCAGTATCATCATTGTTCCTCGTAAAGATAACCGAATCCGTGGCGCGAGACTATCCTGTTCCCATATTCACCGATTTTTTTGCGCAGGCGGGTGATGTTGACATCCACAGTCCTGTCGGTGACGATCACATCGTCAGGCCAAACCTTTGAAAGAATATCCTCGCGCGGGAAAACCTTCCCCTTGTTGGTGAACAGGAGCTTGAATATCTCATATTCAATCCTGGTCAGCGCCACAGCGGCACCGTCCACCGTCACAACCTTTTTCTCATCATCTATGAATATGCCCGCGCGGGAATCAGCCTTCGTGGCGGTCCGTCTCAGCACAGCCTTCACACGTGAGATCACCTCCCTTATCGAGAAAGGCTTGGAGATGTAGTCGTCCGCCCCCAGGTCGAGCCCTTCGACAGCGTCATCCTCAGTGTCACGAGCTGTTATGAATATCACGGGAACCCCGGCGGTCTTGGGATCGGTCTTCAGCTTCCCGGTCAGCTCAAAGCCGGACATCCCGCCCATCATAACATCCAGAAGAAGCAGATCGAATGACGCGATGTCCAGCGCCAGCGCCTCCTCAGCGGAATTGGCGGTCACGACCTCGTAACCTTCCTTGGAAAGATTGAATTTGAGAATCTCGCAGATGTCCTCTTCATCGTCAACAACCAGAATTCGGGTACTCATATAAAAAAATTGAATTCAGTTTGCTAAGATAACCACTTTTTTCTTAAATTTGGACAAACACATAATTAATAATATGCCAAAGATTTCCAATCGTGGGGAAAGGATCCCCGCATCACCTATCAGGAAACTGACACCGTTTTCTGACGCAGCAAAAGCGAATGGGGTAAAGGTCTATCACCTGAACATCGGACAACCGGACCTCCCGGCCCCCCAGAAGGCTCTTGACACCTTGAAACATATCAGCAGACCGACACTGGAATACAGTCCGAGCCAAGGACTGAGATCCTTCAGGGAAAAGTTGTCTGGATATTACAGCAGATTCGGCATCAACGTCAGCGAAAAGGAGATAATCGTGACCGCCGGAGGTTCGGAAGCGCTTCTTCTGACATTCCTCGCCTGTCTGAATCCGGGTGATGAGATCATCACCACCGAACCAGGATACGCGAACTACATCTCGTTCGCCATCACTGCCGGTGTGACCGTGAAAGCCGTGACTTCCCACATTGAGAACGGTTTTGCGCTACCGTCAGTGGAGGAATTCGAGAAAGCGATCACAGAGAAGACCAAAGCGATACTGATCGGGAATCCGAACAACCCGACAGGGTACCTGTACTCCAAGGAAGAGCTCTACAGGCTCCGGGACATCGTGCTGGAACACGATCTTTATCTGTTCTCCGACGAGGTCTATCGTGAGTTCCGTTACTCAGACACGCCATACGTCTCCGCACTGCATCTTGAGGGGATAGAGAATAACGTGATTGTCATCGATTCCGTGTCGAAAAGGTACTCGGAATGCGGAATCCGGATCGGAATGATCGTGACGCACAATGAGCGGGCATTGAAGACTATCCTGAAGTTCTGTCAGGCAAGGCTGAGTCCTCCGCTTTTGGGACAGATAGTCGCTGAAGCCTCGATCGAAGGCACGGACGACTACTCCAAGGCCTGTTTTGACGAGTACATCACAAGGCGAGACTTCTTTATCGAAGGACTTAACAGGATTCCTGGAGTTCATTCACCAATGCCTAACGGAGCATTCTACACCGTAGCTTCATTGCCGGTGGAAAACGCAGAGGACTTCTGTAGTTGGTGTCTTACGGATTTCGTCTACAAGGACGCTGATACTCCGGAAGGATACAGTGGTGAAACCGTGATGATGGCTCCTGCGGCTGGATTCTACATCACACCGGGCCTCGGCAAGAATCAGGTCAGGATGGCCTACGTTCTCAAGAAGGAGGATCTGGCACGATCTCTACTTGTTCTTGAGAAAGCCCTGGAGGCCTACAAGAAAAAGTAACAGAACAATGAGACTTACTCCCCGGCCGTATCTGTATGGCCGGGGATTTTTTACATACCACCGACCTCCACTGCGATGAAAAGGTGCCACAGGTCACGCCGTTAACCTTAGGCAGGTATACGCAAAAAAAAGGAGCCCCGATGTCTGATGACATCAGGGCTCCCAAAGTACGGCGGCGACCTACTCTCCCAACTGGTGTGTCAGTACCATCGGCGCGCGC
>CAVCRL010000220.1:0-4313 GCA_963604455.1 Lachnospiraceae bacterium
TGGCGAAGGATTTCTGCTCGCCGGTGGTGAGGTTCTTGAGCTGGATGACGCCGGCCTCGACCTCGTTGCCGCCGTTGATGGAAAGGAACGGAATGGACTTCTTCTCGGCGTAGTCAAACTGCTTCTTGAGCTTTGACGGCTCCGGATAAACCTCAACGGAGATGCCCTCGGAACGCAATGCGGCGGCGACAGGAAGGACGTAACGAAGCTCATCGGTGCCCATACAGGCGAACAGAAGCGTGGTGCTGGAGGCCAATGACTTAGGGAACTTATCCAGACCTTTGAGAACATCGTAGATTCTGTCGGCGCCGAAGCTGATGCCCACTCCAGACATATCCGGAAGACCGAATATTCCGGTAAGATTGTCGTAACGGCCGCCTCCGCAGATGCTTCCGATCTGGAAATCAAGGGCTTTCACCTCGAAGATGGCACCGGTGTAGTAGTTCAGACCACGAGCCAGAGAAAGATCAATCTCCACCGGGCATTTTACTCCTGCGGCATCGATCAGGCCGAACAGTTCCTCAAGCTCGTCAAGACCTTTGAGGCCTGTTTCGGAAACGAGTCCGGAAGCGGAGCCGCCGTTCATCAGCGAGCGCATTGAAGCCAGTTTCTCGGAAGTGGAGCCGGACAGCTTCAGGATCTGCTCGATGACGGCGATCGCACCGTCGGTCAGACCTTTCTCACGCATCTCCTCCTCAACGCTCTCAAGGCCGATCTTGTCAAGCTTATCAATGGCCACAGTGATGTCAACCACCTTGTCCGGGAATCCGCAGATCTCGGCGAAACCCGTCAGGACCTTCCTGTTGTTGATCTTCACGAGCACATTCACGTCCAGAAGGCTGAACACCTTGTCCACAATCTGCACAAGTTCAAGCTCATTGACCTGGGACTTGCTGCCGATCACGTCCACGTCGCACTGGTAGAACTCACGGTAACGCCCCTTCTGCGGCCTGTCAGCCCTCCAGACCGGCTGGATCTGGAAACGCTTGAACGGGAAGGAGATCTCGTTCTGGTGCTGGACCACGAAACGGGCGAAAGGCACGGTCAGATCGTAGCGGAGACCTTTCTCGCAAACCTCTTTGGAAAGAGCGACACTGTTCACTCCCCCATCCTCAGTGCGGTAATCCTCAAAGTTGACCTTTGAGAAGCAGTCACCGGAATTCAGGACCCTGAACAGAAGTTTGTCCCCCTCCTCGCCATACTTTCCGAGCAATGTTGACAGATTCTCCATCGCAGGAGTCTCGATCTGGGCATAGCCGAAAGTCCTGAAGACCTTCTTGATGGTGTCGAAGATATAATTCCTTTCGGCCATATTCTGCTGACCGAAATCACGTGTTCCCTTAGGGATTGATGGTTTCTGACTCATAATCGTTACTTTTCCACTTTATCGGCCTTGTAGCCAAGTTTTTTGATAGCGTCCGCAAGGGTCTTCTCATCGGTCTTGCGGCTGTCGTACTTGATCTTGATTGTCTGATCCTTGAGAGAGACCTTCAAGTCCTTGACCCCCTTGATGAACGCAAGGTTCTCATTGAGTTTGTTCACGCACTTGTCACAGTGCATGTTCGTCGCGAAAACGACCTCCCCGACATTCTTGTCGGCAGGTTTCTCAGCGACATATTCAAAAGCCGGAACCTCGGCCAAAACGGAAGGCGCGGTCAGCGTCAAAGTTGCCAACGCTATCAATAATATTCTTTTCATAATCTGCAAAGATAGTGATTTAATCGTTCTTTGTCGCCCTCCAGAGCGTCAATCTCACGCCAAGATTGATCCGCCGTCCCATAATAGGCCCCCAGACGCAGCTGGCGTCGAAACCCGGAGTCCAGGGAGTCCACTCCCCGGCGGCGTTCCTATCCCCCACCAGCACGTGCATCTGGGTGAAATTCGTGATATTCTCAACTCCAGCATAGATGTCAAATCCACGGAAGCGCCTGGTAATCTGGGCGTAAAGCAAAGGATAGACCGGAGTGCGCCCGTCAGCGTAAAGCAATGAACCATCATCGTCCTTCAAATCCTTCATAAAGTCATATACCCTCGCCGAACCGTTCACGGAAGCGGTGAAATCGAATATCCATCGGCTCAGATTGGTCTTGTACTGAAGGTTCAGCACACCCTTGAAGCGGCTGAGCATAGGCTTCTCCACCAATTCGCCACCATAATTCACCTGGCGGGCGTTGGTGTAGCGCCCGGTCAAAGACACAGTGAAGCGGTCAAAAGGCTCGACATTGAAATCCACCTGCCAGTTATCTGAATATGAGCGTCTTCCATCCGAATCAAAAAACCAGATGTCACGTCCGCCGTTCACATCAGCTCCCGGCACCTCATAATCCACCATCAACTGACGCGCGAACTGGGTCCTGAAATAATCAAAACTGATGTAAGTCTTGGAAGGATCAACCCCGAACGGCATATAGAAAGTAATGTTTCCTCCGAATGTCCACGAATCCTCCAGCAGCCGGTCCATACAATCTCCCTGGAGCCTGCTGTGAGTGGACATCACACCGATGTTGTCAGCAAGCGGATCAGCGTACCTCAATCCCCTGCCGCCGTTAGCCCTCGCCACAAACCACTCCGCCGGTGAATATTTCAAAGTCACCCTCGGAGCCACCTTGAACCCGTTTCCCTTGTACCAATCGGCGCTGACACCGACAATTGATGTGAATATGTCCCCGGCGTGGAACGTATATTCCCCGTAAGCACCGCCGAAGAAATGATCCGCAATTCCTGAATATGGACGCTGACCCTTCCAATTCTCACCACTCCACAGGCCGTAGTCCAATTTCGCGGCAGCCTCATCGAGGTGGTCGAACGTGCCGGAAAGGCCGACAGTGAAGTCGTGGGACTCATTCAACATATTCCTGTAAAGGAGATTGACGAAGCCGGACTGTTGGCTCGCAAGGTAGGATGACGCGCCGAACCAGGAGTCGCTTTTCTGCCACGACCAGTCCGCTATGGCGGCTATGCTGGAGGATCCGTCATCGCGAAGAGGCTTGCCGACTTTGAGGTAGGCATTCAGGAGGCTGTTGGTGATGTCAGTTCCCCAAGGTGTGCCGGATAGATATTTTGCGAAAGAGTTTCCTTCAGTTGGTTCCGGGATAAACTCATCAGAAGCCCATCGAGGTTCCATCCCGCTTTTGTCATAGCCGTCCATTCCGCCCTGACGACGGTCACGGACAGCCTTCACGCCCCAGCGTACCTGTAGTTCCGGCGTATAGTAAAGCCACCTGTTGGCCACATTGAACTGCAACATCTTAGGATCATCCCGAAAGCCGTCATCGTTCATATCGTAGGTCTTGAAGTTCCCGCTGACGTGTCCTAACAGGATCGTATAGACCGTCGGACTGAGCTGCCAGGCCGATGTCGCGTTAAAATCCGCTTTCGTGTCGCTCATCATCGAAGCCTGGATAAAAAGCGGCTTCTCCTCCGTAGGTTTCTTGTGCTCCAGATTTATCTGCCCGGTCATCGATTCCAGACCGTTGATCACGGACGGAGATCCTTTCGCGATCTGGATGCTCTCCAACCAAGGCCCGGGAACATAAGACAGTCCGTATGGAGCGGTTATTCCCCTCATCACCGGACGGTTCTCGTCCAGCATCTGCGTATATGTCCCGGATAGCCCCAATAGCCTTATCTGACGCGCTCCCGTGACAGCGTCCGAATAGCCGACGGTCACGCTGGCCGAGTTCTCAAAGCTTTCCGCGAGGTTGCAGCAAGCCATCTTCTGAAGTCCCGAGGCCGAGATAAGTTCCGTCCTCAAGGTCTTTCCTCTTGAGATGCTGTTCTCCTGATGACCGACAAACACGGTTGCGTTCAGGCTATCCTTCCTGTCCTTATATATATAAGTAGTGTCAACCGACTGGGCGAAGAGGTCCGCGCCCAAAGCTATGAATATAACCGTGACTATGACATTTCTCATACAATCGCCTCCGAAAACATCTTCAAAAAAACGACAAAGATTAATCTATCGGCACAAATATAATAATTGATTATTAAGAAAATGCTTAAATTTGCACATAATCTCGGAACAGGAAAAAACAAAAACGTTTTCAGTAATATGAACACAAAAGATTTCTTCAAACTGGTGCTGGCCGTGCTGTGCGGCCTGTTCATCTGGGGCATCGTGAAGTTTATTATGGGCTTTATGATGCTCGCTTCAATGATCGCCTCAGCGGCCTCATTCTCAGGAAATTCCGGAGCGGTTATTCCTAAGGAGGGCGTCCTGCTGATGGATATGTCCAAGTTCGCGGTCGCAGAGCAGACCCAGGAAAGCAATCCGCTTTCCTCGATCCAAGGCGGCGAGGTGGCTCTCGTCGGAC
>CAVCRL010000221.1:0-4286 GCA_963604455.1 Lachnospiraceae bacterium
CCACCACATATTCCTGAGTGTGAAGAAGTTCTTCACTTCGTCGGAATAGTCGTGCTTGCCGTCCTTGTAGGCGGAATATCCTCCGTTGGCGTCGTGGACTGGGTCGGCGTTGTAAAGAAGCAGAGGCTTGTCATCCCAGTAGAACCACAGGTCAGGGTACTTGTTATCCTTGTAGATCCGCTCGTAGAGTTGCTGGACGACCGTGATGACCTCTCCGTTGAACGCCCAGAAACAGAACTGAGGGGTGTTGTTGCCCTCCGCCCGCATCTTCTCCATCGTGGAGAACAGCACCTCCCATTCGTCCCAGTAACGCACGGCGTTCGTGACATCCAGCACAAGCACGTCCACCCCGGCGTCGGAGAGCATCGACATATCCTTGCGGATGACCCATTCATCCTGACTCAGGAAATAGCCCATCTCGGGTTCTCCCCAGTGATAGGAGCCGTACTTCCAGTTCGGATTGTCGGCCTGGAGACGGGCGTTCGGATCGGTATTAAGAACCTTGGTGACATCAGCACCGTAAGGCCCCGGTAATGTGGCAAGGTTCTGTGTGTGCCAGGTTATGTAGAATATTCCCACTATATGGCGTTGGTCGGTCTTCACAGGGCCTACGGCATCGATTCCGGGCATTGTCCTGCCCAACGCGTCAGTCGCGACCCAAGTGTCCTGATACAGGTCCAAAGTCTGGCTTTGGACAGTTATGTCCTGTGCCGAAACAGCGCAGGACATAACCACGAAAGCTATTATAGATGAAATTGTCTTTTTTGTCATCTGTAAATATTAAAGTGTCAATTTTATTCGCCTTCCTCGGCGGCGCGCCAGTGCATAAGACGGATCACCACTGTCTCTCCGGCTCCGTCACCGATGTCGAAACGGACTACGGCTCCAGGGTCTCCACCCCACCAGCCTTTGTTCCAGGCATCGACCATATTCATCTTGAATGTCTTCCATTCATCGGTCTTCTTGAGCGTGAAGAATGTCTCCACGCCTCCGGCAGGGCCTCCGACACCCCAACCGCCTTTGCACCAGAAGAACTCGCAGGCAAGGTCAGCGGTGGACTTGTAGTGGAACACAAGAACTGTTCCAGGAGCCTGTTTCTTGAGAGGCTGCATAGCCACCCAAGAGTCTCCTCCAGTCGTTGCGAACGTGAACTCTGACGGGTTCTCAGGATTGCTTGCCGTAATCTTCAGATTGTTGATGATTCCAGTGTTAGGAGTCATATACTCAATCTCAGGATAGTAGGTGGCGTCATCATCCGGATCCGGCTGAAGCTCAAGCTCGGACTCCTTGGCGTAATGGGTGGCCGCATCCGCATAGTAGGCACAGAACTCGGTGATGCTGACACGCTGTGAGTTCAGGAACGCGACAAGCACATACCTTGCGTTCACAGGCTCTTTGAAACCATAGGCGTGATTGTAAATATGCTCCGGATTATACTCGAATGTGCCAAGGCAAGGAGCGGAGGAAATGTCAGCGACAGGAACCTCCGAATAGAAAATCATAATGGCTGTAGGCTGTGCGTCCCTATCCTTGGAGTCGCCCACCATCTCGATCCAGTTGATCTTGTGCACCTCACCAAGATCAATAGCGACCCACTGGAGTCCGTCAACCTGAGACTTCCAAGCCGTTGATACATTGTTGTCAAGAAGTCTGTCGAAACCATTGTCACCATCCACGCTTGAAGCGCCTATAGCCGTCATTCTGGACTGAGGAATCTCTCCCCTTTCCGGAGTCACCTCGATCACCTTAGGATCGGATGTGTTCTTGCCGCTCTCATCAGTGGCCGTGATTGTCACGCTCGTCTTGTCAACGAACGGGAAGATCTCCACGCTTTCTCCCGCATTGCTTGTCTTGGTGACGGTCTTGGTCTCCCCGGAGAGGTTCTTGTAGGTTACGTTGACGGTGACCGGGACATCATATTCATTGGCCCAGCTGATTACGGCACCCTCGACAGTCGGGGTGGCCTCGATGGTCTCCGTGATGTACTTGAAGGCCTTGCTGGCATCCTCAGGAGCGCAGGAAACGGTCTTTGAGTCGCCATAACGCTCATCGGAAGTGTAAGGGGTAACCGTGAACTCGTAGGTCTTCGTGTCCGAGAATCCACCGATCCTGACCGAGGTGTGGCCCTCTCCCTTTTCTGAGTCAACGCTATAGACGCTCACCTTCTGTCTCACTTCCTCACCGTCAGCGTTCAGATAAGTCACTGTGGCATAATAATAGTCGCTCGCCGTAGGGTTGTCCCATTTGAGTACAACCGCACCGATTCTCGGCTCGGCCGTCAGGTTCGACAGGACAATGTCGCCATCCTTCGTCATTCCTGAATCATCCTTGCAGGAAAAGAATATGGCCGAACAGGCGATCAATATCAAGTAGATGATTTTCTTCATATTCATCAAATTTTATCAATTAAAATTTAAAGCCTCTGCTACCATCCCGGGTTCTGCCAGTCGTTTCCGGTAAGTTCAAGAACCTTTGAGACTTCGGTGAGGTCGATCGGGTAGAGCAGGAACTTGTCCGTCGTGGTTGAACGATGTCCAAGGACGAAGCGTTCGTACGTGAGGTTGGCGCCTGTGCCGGACACCTTCATTCCGGTCACGGTCGATGTGGCCGAAAGGGTTTTCCAGCGACGCAGACTGAAGTAGTAGTCCGCCTCAAGGGCAAACTCGACCCTGCGGTCGTTACGGTACCTCTTCTCGAAATCAGCGACTGTGAGTCCGCTTGGAATCTCAGGCATTCCGACCCTCGCGCGGACAGCGTTGACGGCTCCGCGGGCGGACATATTCAGACCTGAGACGCTGACAACCTGATCCGGTCCGGCAGCCTGATAGGCCACCTCGGCGAAGTTGTAGTAAAGCTCGGCGAGGCGCACAATGCGCATATAACCATCCGAATTGGAGTTTCTGTTGGATGCGTCGTGGGCATATTTGCGCATATAGTAGCCTGTGTGGGTGTACCTGATGTTCGTGGCGTTCAGTCCGCAGTTCGCTCCGGCGACTGTGGAGATCTCGTCAGCCCCTCTTACACTTCCGTTGTAGAATATTGTCGCATAGAAGCGAGGATCCCTATCTTCGTAAGGTTTGGTCTCATCGTAGCCGGATTCGGTGTTGATTATAGGCTGAAGGTGTTGATCATCGCTGTAACCGGTGATCGCAGGCTTGCCGTTGGCCATCTCGTAGGCATCCACAAGTTCCTGGGTCGGGCAGGTGCCGGCAGTGGCGCTTCCGCTCACGATCGGGACTCCGCAGCTTGACCAGACAGCGGTACGCGCGCCGCCATAGATGGTTTCCTTGTCCTGTGCCCTCATATCCTCAGGATTATAGAGGAAATATGAAGCGTAAGCGTTGTAGCCTGCGCTCGCAGTGGTCCAAAGGCTGTAGTCGTTGGCAAGAACCTTGGCGAGAGCGTCAGCGGCGATGTCAAGAGCCTGGTCAGCGGTGTAGCCACCGTCTCCCATAAGCGGACTGATGACATAAGTGGCCGTCTCGCTTCTGATAGCCTGAGCAAGGGCCTTGGTGGCCATTCCCCACTGCTGGGTACGATAGACGTATGAATATGCCTCCGAATCCTCCGTGGCTATCGCGGCGTCACAGTCAGCCAGAATCTGTCCGGCGATCTCAGAAACCGTAGCCTTTTTGTCAGTTGAAAAATTATGGTTCGTGCCAAGATCCGATGTGATCAGCGGAAGCTGACCGTATCTCTTCATCAATTGAAGATAGTACCAAGCCCTGAGAGTCAGAGCCTGGGCTTTCCAACCGGATCTTTCCCAGTCCTGCATATCAGCCGTGGCTCCATCGATGTTGGCAAGGAACACATTGCACTTGCGGACTCCCTCGAAATAGTTGCCCCAAGGGTTGCCGTCCCAGTTGTGATCGGCGAAATTGCTGGATGTGATGTCAGAGTTGTACCAGATGTCGTAGGAACTGCCGGCCGTGATGTCCTGACTGTTCTGAGCGTCATCCGTGAAGGAACCGACATTGATTGACGGATTCTTGATATAATTGTAGCAGGCGTTGAGGTAGCCTTTGGTTCTGTTCCTGTCCTTGAAAACCTCAGACATATCAATGGTTCCGTTGGTACGGAGATCCAAAGCGTCCTGACAGGCCGACAAGGCCGCCACAGCCGCCATCGCGAGAATAAGTATGCGGAATTTTTTCATAATATTCAGATTTACTTTATGAACTGTTTCCATTAGAATGTGAGGTTGATTCCAAGTCTGTACATCCTATAGACCGGGAACGCCGAGCAAGAGCCCTCGACAGGAGTGTCGTTTGTCTTCATACCATCGA
>CAVCRL010000222.1:0-3375 GCA_963604455.1 Lachnospiraceae bacterium
CCTGTCATCTTCTCCCAGACTTTGGACAACTGGCCGTCCGTGCCCTCGTAGGCACAGACAACCAGATTTGTTCCGCCGCTTTCCGGATTGCTTACAACATTACTTGCAACATTGCTTGCAACCTTGTAAACTGTTTTTGCAGTGTTATTCTTAGACATCCGCTAAGCTCCTCCGGTCGCACTTATGGCGTCCTCGGCGATCTCCGGCATCTCTCCGGCATATTCACCGGCCAGGAACTTGTCAGGCAACGCCTGCTTCCAGGTAAGAGACCTCTTGGTCGCCTCACCGTCCATCTTGGTCTCAAGAGACAACCTGAGCGGGTTGCAGACACGTCCCATAATCTGAGGACGACCAGCAGTTGTTCCGTCGCACTCCTGCACGATGGCGATCACGCCACGGTTCTTGAACACCTCGATGAAATTCTTGATGGCCACTGAGTTGCCTGGGTGGTCGAACACGATTCCGGTCTTGATGCCTTCAGCGTCCGGATCACCGGAAAGTTCCTCGGTGACCTGAATGGTGGAAGCCGTGGCATAGATGGAGATTGCCTTTGCGCCGGTCTTCAATGTGAGGTCTCCAGTTACAACGCAGTTACCGACCTCTCTGGCTGGTTCGCTGGCGACATCCTCCACATCGACAAGGATGATCTGTGATTTTCTGGTGGCGGCGCAACCAGCGCCGTCACCAGGTCTTGGAATTGATGATTTAACGTAAGCCATAATTCGTGGTTGTTATTTGGTTATGCACCGCCCTGACCTTGATCCGGATTCGTCTCCGTGCCCTGATCCTTGGAGTCATCGGCAGCTTTCTTTCCGTTCTCCCACTTCTCGGTGTCCGGAACATCGGAAACGATGCTCTCGACTGGAGTGTAGCCGTCCGGAACGGCGGCATAGACAGCCTCGGCGATCTTGAAGCCTGTTGAGAGGGAATATTCACCGAAAACCTTCACGTCGTAGTTCTGCTCCTCGATCTTGACGATGCAGTTCTCCGCCTTGGAAAGGTCAACCAGCTCCACGAAGTTCTCTTTCGGAGTCGCGAAGATGATAGGGGAGTTGTACATCGATTTCAGAGGAACGAGATGGAAGTTCGTGAAGCGGATGCTTCCATCGTTCTCGGAGCCGGTGTACTTGCCGTTTACCGCGAAGTCGGCCCTCTTGTAGCGGGTAAGCAACTGCTCGGAACAGTGGATGGTCACGATGTGAGCGAACAGTCCTGAGATGCTGTCCACGAATCCATCGATGTAGGCCAGAAGCTCGGAGTCGGACATCTGCATCGGATCAGCCGCCGCCTTGTAGTAGTTGATCTTGCAGTTCTCATCGGACTTGCCCTCCACAAGGATGGTCTCGAAACCGTCCATAGAGTTCTTGGCGGCCTTGCCTGCGTCACCGTCAGCGACAACACCGGCATCGATGAACTTACCCTTGGCGATCATCGAGATGGTGATGTCGTCCAGCACCTTAGGAAGGATGTGGTTCTCGATGATGTAGCGGGTGATAGGCATCTCAGCCATCGTCTTGCCCTGCTCGTAAAGATAGAGCAGCCAGCTCTTGAGCACATCGGTCGGCTGGATCAGCACGTTCAGCTTGTGACGGCGGTAAGGAATGCGGATCGGAGTGAACTTGGCCGCTCCCTTAGGAGTCCATTTCGGAGTGAACTGCTGTGAGACCTCGGACATAATGGCCGCGCTGGCGACGTAGTCCGTGTTGGACTGGATGCGGGTCATATGCTTTGCGTCATCGAATCCGTTGTAGATCCTCTTGTTCAGAAGCTCAAGCTTCATCTTAGGAGGCATCACCATCGAGAACTCGGTGTTGAGATCCTTGATGTCGATGGAAGCGTCTTCCAGCGCGGTGAAAGCGTAAGGATTGACGGAGTCAAGGGCTTCCTTTACAATCTTGTTGTGGGCGGCTGCCATATTGATCGCGAAGACCTTGGCCTCCTTGGACGCAGGAGCAGCGGTGGCCGCCGGCTTTGGCTCCGGCTCGGAAGCCAGTGAGACAACGTCCTTCTGAAGCTTCTTCACCTGCTCGGTAAGAGCCTTGGAGGCCTCCGCTACCTTGGCGGCCACGGCGGCGTCGAAAAGGGTAACGGCATCACCCTCCTCATCGAGGTTGATGCTTTCAAGTTTGTCAAGAAAGTCCTGGCCATAGTTCTCCAGAACCTTCTGGCGCTCCTGATCGGAAAGAGAGACCTTGCCGTCCTTGACATCAAGCTCACTCTTGCCGAAGAGACGGGCCACAAGCCGGCCCATCTTGGAATTGTTGAGAGTTTTCTTATCCATTATGAAAAAGATTGGTTAAACACTTGTGATCGCGAAGACCGCCTCGATGGTCTCCGCAAGGGTCTTCTTGGCATCGGCCATATTCAGCCGCAACGCATCGGATGTGCCGAACATAGCCCCGCTCAAGACTCCCTTCTCATCTGTCTGAATATTCGGCCTTCCAGCCACGACCGCATTCTGGAATTGATTTACCAGCGGTTTGAGTTCTGCTTTGACAGCCTCGTAGTTTCCCGCCAAAGCTTCCCTGTAAGCCCGGTTCTTCTCGGAGGACTCATCGGCATAGATTACCAAAGTCCTTTCACCGGTAGTTGGGTTGGTGGCCGAATTGTCAACGAAGACCGCCATCGCTCCGATGGAACCTACCTCTGAAAGGTCGTTGTCCATATAGATGGCATCGCACTGTGAAGCCACCCAATAGGCTGCCGAGGCGCAACAGTCAGCGTGGACATAGACCGGCTTTCCTTTGGATCGGGCGTAACCGATCGCCTCAAGCATCGGAGGAATGGCCGAACAGCTTCCGCCAGGGGAGTCTATGTCCAGGACGATACCGATGACATTATCGTCATCGGCCATCTCCCGGAGTTTGTTTGCTATGAACGTGGTTCCGTAACTTTCGCAGGTGTCGTACTTGGTCATCGTGCCGTGAAGCGGAACAATGGCGACACTCTTGGCTTTCCCGGCCCCAGCACCGGAATCGGCCACGGTGGATACCAACGCCGACTTCACCTCCATCTCAACCGGAGTCTTGCTGAGAAAAGCACGAGCGATAGGAAGCAGCTGCTCCGGATTGGAGACCAGCCACTTCCCCTGAACGATGTCCCTTGCCAGTTGGAATGTGTCTGCTTTCATCTTGTTAATCAATGTTTACGCAAAGATACCAGCGAGACACTCGTAAGGAAAGGACACGCTAAAAGACAGGGAATTGGTACGAGCAGGACAGCTTCAAGGTGTTGGTCTCGTTGACCTCGAAGGCAAGAGGCAAGTCCTCGGTGCCGTAAGTCTCATCGTCCCCGTGGCAGAATCCTACCTTTAATATAAGGTTGTCACTCATAATCTCCGATGATTCCGAAAGAGTTGCGTTGATTTTGACGGTG
>CAVCRL010000222.1:3385-4285 GCA_963604455.1 Lachnospiraceae bacterium
GGCTCTGAGCCTGCAATGAGTCAATGATTCTGATCATCTTTCAATCCGTTTATGTTTATGCTGCTGTTGATATAATCCACCTTGTTGATGAGCTTCTTCACCAGTTTGTCCAGCGTCTGTTGCGATTGCCTGTAGATCCTCTTGTGCAGCGCGTCGAAATAGTCGGTGCTGAACAATCCCCTCGACACGATGAACGCGGTGACTATGTCCTTCTTCTGGACTCCGAGCTCGTAGCCGGCAAGGTAGTACTGCTTGAACTCGATGTCGAAGAATGCGTTGATAGCCATATTCAACGCCACCGTGCTGTACTTGTCATAATAAAGGAACTTATCCCTCATCGGAGTCGTGGCGATGTCGCTTGGCAGCTCCAGATCCACGACCTTGTCGCCTTCCAGAGTCACCGGACCCTCCGACACCTTGCAATGAGCCACGAGAAGCCTGCCTATGCTGTTTCGTGCATAGACTTTCAGAGGCCCGCCCGGACTGTCAGGCGGGAACAGGTAAGCCAGATAATCCGCCATCATCGGCGAATCCACTTTCAATTTGACATCGAGCATTTCACAGTTCATCAAATATTATAGCCACATTTTTCGCAAAAACAGCAACTACACTAACTACACTTGAAGCTATGTTTGATTTTCAATGAGTTAACTAAAAACGAGGTGTAGTTGACCCTCGAAAATGTGTAGTTAGTGTAGTTGGAGTCACCGCAAGTGTAGTTGAATGTAGTTGGAGTGTAGTTCTTCAACTACACCGCAACTACACCTTATTTCGTTAATATTCATTTATTTACTTTAAGTGTAGTTAGTGTAGTTAGTGTAGTTGGGGTTTTTCGTTTCCTCAGCAAAATAATTTTTCATAAATATACGTAATTTATTGAAGAACTACAATAGATAACAC
>CAVCRL010000223.1:0-4282 GCA_963604455.1 Lachnospiraceae bacterium
TCAATCATATCTTGTTAGTGTAATAGTTTATTAATACACTGCAAAGATAATGATGATTTTTGAATATCAAAGAATTTTTTGAATATTTTGTGCGGCGGTCACTCTTCCATCTCGGAATATTCATGAAGATTCCTTTTACGCCATTCGAGTGGCGTGCAGCCAACGACATCCCGGAACTGCTGCCGGAAGTTCGATTTGTCGCACAGCCCTACCACGAAACCGATGTGGCAGACAGGTGCGTTGGGATGCTTGAGCAGAAGGTCCTTGGCATCGTTGATCCTCAGTTCCTTGCGCCATGTGAGAAACTTTTTCTTCAGCACCCTCGAACAGTAGAAAGATAGTTCCTCGCCTGTCAGGCCGAGTTCTTCCAGAATTTCGTCCATCGACTTGTCAGTCTCGTGGTGCTTTCCGTCCTCCACCCATCGCGCAAGTTTCCTTTCAACCTTGTCAACGGTTCTTTTGGAACTGATGCCGCTTTTGATGCTTTCAAGACCGTTTCTCCTGATTCTGTTTAATTTACGTGAAATGTTGGCAATCAGCGAGTAGCTTTTGCCTGAGTTCTCTCTCATCTGTGGTTGTGTCAATTGGATATTATGGTTTTATTGAAAAAAGGTGATGGCCGAGGAATATGTCCGGCCATCACCTTCTGAAAGTCAGCGATGGTGCTGTTTACCAGCCCAGCACGTAGGCGAAGATCAGCGGCGCCACGATTGTCGCGTCACTCTCCACGATGAAGCGCGGAGTGGTAGGGGACAGCTTGCCCCAGGTGATCTTCTCGTTAGGAACGGCTCCTGAATATGAACCGTAGGAAGTGGTGCTGTCGGAGATCTGGCAGAAATATGACCAAAGCGGTGTGCCCTTCCATCCGAGATCCTGCTCCATCATAGGAACGACGCAGATAGGGAAGTCACCGGCGGTACCGCCACCGATCTGGAAGAATCCTACACCGGCTCCCGTGGCGTTGGCCTTGTACCAGTCAACGAGGAACATCATCACCTCGACACCTGTCTTCACGAGGTCGGTAGGGAACTCGCCGCGGATGCAGTGGGCTGTGAATATGTTACCGGTGGTGCAGTCTTCCCACGCCGGGCAGATGATAGGAATATTCTTCTCGCAGGCAGCCATTACCCAGCTGTCCTTAGGGTCGATCTCGTAGTACTGCTCCAGAACGCCGCTGCGGAGGATCTGGTAGAGATATTCATAAGGGAAATACCTTTTTCCTTCGTTCTTCGCCTTTGTCCACACATCGACGAGCGCGCCCTCAAGACGGCGGAAAGCCTCCTCCTCAGGGATGCAGGTGTCGGTCACACGGTTGTAGTGGTTCTCAAGCAGCTCCTGCTCCTGCTGCGGAGTGAGGTCGCGGTAGCCAGGGATCCTGTAATAGTGTGAGTGGGCTACGAGGTTCATAATGTCCTCTTCGAGGTTGTTGGCTGAGCAGCAGACGAACGAGAACTTGTCCTGACGGATCATCTCCGCGAGGGAAAGTCCGATTTCGGCGGTACTCATCGCACCGGCCATAGCAAGGAACATCTTTCCACCCTTGTCGAGAAGGTCGCAGTAGGCCTTCGCGGCGTCAACCACGCACGCCGAGTTGAAGTGGCGGTAGTTGTGGGTGATGAATTGTGAAATAGGTCCTTTTTCCATTTTTTGTCCTAATGTTAAAAGTATTTTTCAAATGCTATCTCGTGTCAGAAAACTCCTCTGAACGTACAATAGTGTGCGAATTTAGAAATTTTAGATTACTTTTGCAATTGTTTTGGTTTTGAAGAGGTTTTATTCTTCGGGAATATGCCGCCAAAGAAAGATGTGGCGGGTTATTCCGGGGATTTAAACCAGATTTGAAGATATTTTCCGGATATGTTAAGGATAGGCGATTTCACGGCATTCAGCAAGGTGGCGACACCTTTCTATTATTATGACATTGATCTTTTCCAGCGCACGGCCGACAAGGTGGCGGAGCTTTCCGCGCGCTATGGAATCCACGCCCATTATTCAGTGAAGGCCAACTCGGACCGTCGTCTGAACGACATCCTGAGCTCCAAAGGCTTCGGCGCGGACTGCGTCAGCGGGGACGAGATCGAGTTCGCCGTGGGCTGCGGCTACGATCCGAAGCAGATTTTCTTCGCAGGTGTCGGCAAGACCGGCCGGGAGATCTGCCAGGCTTTCCAGGCCGGGATCGGAGCCTTCGTGGTCGAGTCGCTGGAGGAGATCGAAATCATCAGCGCTTTGGCTCGCAGGCTGGACCGCAAGGCTTCCATCAGCCTCAGGATCAATCCGAATATAGACGCCCACACGCACCAGTACATCACTACCGGTCTTTATGAGGACAAGTTCGGCCTATCGGACAGGAGTTTCGACGGGGCAGTGGAGATGCTGAAGTCAGATCCCGCCCTTGATTTCTTCGGGCTCCAGTTCCACATCGGCTCCCAGATCCTGGATGTCGAGAATGTCATCGGTATGGAGTGCGCAAGGGTAGGCGAGATTGTCGCCTTGTTCGAGTCCAAGGGGCTGGTTGTCAGGAATATAGATTTAGGTGGCGGTCTTGGGGTCAACTATGATGACCCGGACGCGGATCCGATGGCTGATTTCGAGACCTGGTTCAGAACCATAGACAGGAAGCTTGTCCGCCGGCCTGACCAGACCGTCCACATCGAGCCGGGACGCTCTGTTGTGGCTCAGTGCGGATCTCTTATCACCCAGGTGGTTTTTGTCAAGAAAGGGGAGAACAGGAATTTCCTGATGGTGGACGCCGGGATGAATGACCTTATCCGTCCGGCCCTCTATGGCGCCTATCACTCGATCGAGAACCTTTCCGCGCACTATGAGGACGGGGATTCCCGGGATATTCACGTCTATGATGTGGTGGGGCCGGTCTGCGAGTCCGCCGACACTTTCGGCAAGGAGCGCACTTTGCCGGAGAGCCATAGGGGAGACCTTATCGCCATCCGCAGCGCCGGTGCCTACGGTCAGGTGATGGCCTCGCACTACAATATGCGCCCGTTCGCCCCGGCGGTATATTCAGACCGCTTGCTTGAAGCCCCCCGCCGGAAGGATTACTTCGCTTTATGAATATAATGAATATAAAAACAGCCGTCTCGGAAATAAGAGGCGGCTGTTTTGCTGTTATGCTTCTACCTTCTGAAACCGCGGAGCCTCTGGGCGAGATTGCCTGTCAGCGCGCTCTTCATCATCTTGCGGGTTGTCTCGAACTGCTTGAGCAGCTTGTTGACCTCGGCCACATTGGTGCCGCTGCCGTCCGCGATCCTCTTGCGGCGGCTTCCGTTGATGATCTCCGGATTGTCCCTCTCCTCAGGGGTCATTGACATAATGATCGCCTCTATCCCCTTGAAAGCCTTGTCGTTATCGATGTCGATGTCCTTGATGGCCTTGCCGACTCCCGGAATCATCCCGGCCAGATCCTTGATGTTACCCATCTTCTTGACCTGCTGGATCTGGTTGTAGAAGTCCATAAGCCCGAACTTATCCTTGGCCAGTTTCTTCCTTGTCTCACGGGCCTGCTTCTCGTCGAACTGCTCCTGGGCCTTCTCGACGAGGGAGACAACGTCACCCATTCCGAGAATCCTGTCCGCGATACGCCCAGGGTGGAACACATCCATCGCCTCCATCTTCTCTCCGGAGGAGATGAACTTGATCGGCTTCCCGGTGACGTACTTGATGGAAAGCGCGGCGCCGCCTCTGGTGTCACCGTCCATCTTCGTCAGCACGACCCCGTCGAAATCAAGCCTCTCGTTGAAGACCTTGGCGGTCTCCACGGCGTCCTGACCGGTCATCGCATCGACCACGAACAGGGACTCTGTCGGGCTCACGGCCTTGTGCAGGGCCGAGATCTCGTCCATAAGCTCCTGATCCACAGCCAGACGGCCGGCGGTGTCTATGATGACCACCGAATATCCCTCTGCCTTGGCCTTTGCGATGGCATTCTTGGCGATTTGGATCGGATCCTTCACTCCTTCCTCCGTATAGACAGGAACCTGGATTCCCTCACCGAGAACCTTCAACTGCTCGATGGCGGCCGGCCGGAACGTGTCGCAGGCGGCGAGGAGTACCTTCATCCCTCTCTTGCTTTTGATGTTGTTCGCCAGCTTGGCCGAGAACGTGGTCTTACCGGAACCGTTCAGACCAGCGACCAGAACTATTCCCGGATTCCCCTTGATGTTGATGTCCTGAGACGCGCTGCCCATAAAGTCAGCCAGCTCGTCGTGGACGATCTTGACCATCATCTGCTGAGGCTTCACGGCAGTGAGGACGTTCTGTCCCATCG